>NC_020126.1:10187500-10350586 GCF_000331735.1 Myxococcus stipitatus DSM 14675
TGCGTCCGCCTTCTGCTTCTTTCCGGCGTCAGCGGGGCGCCCCTTCTACTTCTTTTTCGCTTCCGCTGTCAACCACCCAGCTTCTCTTTCTTCTTCCCGACTCTCCTCAGCGCCGCCCAGTGGCTTCCGCTGATTCTTTCGGGAGGGCGCGGCTTCTATCTCTCTACCGCGCCCCGGATCAACCTATTTGGTCAGATCCGTTTATTTCTTTTCGTCCGTCCCGGCGAGGTGCTGCGTTCGCCGTTTCGTCCGAGGGGCGCGGCTTCTATCACCGCCGCGTCCCAGGTCAACAAGCTTCGTCGACCTTTTTCTTCCCCTGCCAAGCGCTCCGGTGCGGGCACCGAGGCGTCGAGCAGGGGTCCAGTTAGTACCTCGCCACCTCCCATCCGTCAAATACCGGATGATCCACCCGGTGGATTTACCCACGGGCCCCCTTTTCGTGAACCCCCTGGGTCCGCCGGACTTTCTCTCCGGAGGGTGCCGCGCCGCTCAGCCAGCCTCTCGTCCAGGGCCTCGAGCGTCCTCAGTGCGCCCCGGCCTCCACCAGGTCCGACACCACCCGTCTCCCAGCGGGAAGGTGATGTTGAAGTTCCACCGGCTCATCTTCGAGGGGTCGTGGTGTGCCTGATGATGCTGGCGCAGCCACCTCAAGAGGCGCAGGCGCGCCACGGGGTGCTCGGCGGGCAGGTGGTGGCTGAAGTGCAGCCACTCATAGGAGAGGTAGTACCCCACGGACGACGCCACGAAGAGCCAGCCCACGTTTCGCGTCGAGAGGAGGAAGGTGAGCAACCCCACCGGTGCGGCCACGGCTCCCAAGAAGAAGAGGAGCAGCACCGGAGGGAAGAGCACCACCTTCACATCCCCGGAGGACTCGTAGGACAGCGCTTCATGGGTGAAGAAGCGGTGGTGCTGCTCGGTGTGTCTCCGGAAGAGCAGCCCCAGCCCCTTGCTTCGGTGGTGCATGGGGCCTCGGTGGCCCAGGTACTCCACCGCGTTTCCCAGCAGGAAGACGGCGGGGACGGTCAGCCACTCCACGGCATGCACCGCCTCCAGTCGGGCGAGCGCCAGGATGATGACGCCCAGTGAGCCCAGGCTCGTGAAGGCGAAGTGCGCTCGGCCGGAGTAGCGCGGACCGACGTGCTCCGCGCGATACCTCCGGCGATAGTCCGCCACCCGCTTGGGGATGGAGCCCGGTGTCACGTGCCCCCCTTCCGTGGCTCAGCTCTCCTTCTGACGGGACTTCGCCTTCTGGAGCTTCTTCATCCGGTCGAGGATGAGCGTGCGCTTCAGCCCGGACAGGTGGTCCACGAAGACGTGGCCATCCAAATGGTCAATCTCGTGCTGCAGGACGTGGGCGAGGCGGCCCTCCGCCTCCAGCTCATGCCACTCCCCCGTCCTGTCCTGGTAGCGGACCTTCACGCGGTGGAAGCGCGGGCACTTCTCCCATTCCCGAGGAACCGAGAGGCACCCTTCCTCCAACGTCACCTTCTCCTTCTTCTCCAGAATCTGCGGATTGACGATTTCGAACGACGTCCCGTCCTCACGCCCCACCAAGGCCACGCGCAGCGACTCGCCCACCTGGTTGGCGGCGATGCCAATGCCCTCGGCTTCCTTCATGGACTCGGCCATCTGGTCCAGGAGCGTCTGGAGAGCGGGGCCAAAGTCCGTGACGGGCTTGGTGGCGGTGGTGAGAACCTTGTGCGGCCAGATAACGATGTCGAGAGCCATGGGGCGCAATCTGCCATGTGTGCCCTCCCTTCGCCGCGCGATTCCGCACCCTGACGGTCCAACGCCTTACACCCCTGGCCCCCTCGCTCCGCCTCCCCAACGAAGCAACTGACCTCTCCGCGGCAGCCCGCCTCGAGGCCCCCCCTGCCCCACCCGGATTCGCCCCTCTTCACGCAGCGAGCGGCCCAGGTCTGATAGACGTTCGGAATGAATCCGCACTCGCAGCTCATCATCGACTTCTACTCGGCGTTTCAACGTCGCGACGCGAAGGCCATGAACGCCTGCTACCACCCGGAGGTGGAGTTCTCCGACGCGGTCTTCATCGGACTGCGCCACGGCGGCACCACCGCCATGTGGAGCATGCTCTGCGAGCGCGGCAAGGACCTGGAGGTCTCCTTCCGCGACGTCCAGGCCGATGAGCACACCGGCCGCGCGCACTGGGACGCGCACTACACCTTCTCCACCACCGGCCGGAAGGTCCTCAACCGCATCGACGCCGAGTTCGAGTTCCGCGATGGCAAGATTGTCCGCCACCGCGACCACTTCGACTTCTGGACCTGGTCTCGACAGGCCCTCGGCCCCGCGGGACTCGTGCTCGGCTGGACACCGTTCCTCCGGAACAAGGTCCGCGGACAGGCTCGGCGCTCCCTGGACAAGTACATCCAGGAACGCGGCCTCCCAACGCCGTAACCCCGCCCCTCGGCGGGCGTAACAGGGCTCAGCCTCCGCCCTTCGTCTTCGACCCGGTGCGCTTGGGGCGAGATGTGCCTCGGTCCAACTCCGAGAGGGCCTCGAGCCCCGTCATCAGGCCCTCCACGTCCTCCTCCCCCAGTCGCTCCAGCACCTGCGCCTCCAGAAGCTCCAGGCGGCGATGCACGCGGACCGCCAGCGTCCGCCCTGTCCCCGTCAACGACACCATGAAGGAGCGCCGGTCCTCCGGCCTCGACTCCCTCAGCACCAGCCGCTTCGCCTCCAGCCGGTCCATGTAGCTGGTCAACGTGGAGCGCTTGTGCGCGAAGGCCGCGTGGAGCTCGCTCAACGAGGTGTCCCCCGCCTCCAGCAGGTAGGCCAGCAGGTGGGCTTCCCCCTGGGAGAGCTCCCAGGATGGCTCGGCGGACTCCAGGAACAAGCCGATGCGATGGGTCGCCCGGTGGACTTCCAGGACAAATCGAAGCCGCTTCATCCCCTTCCACTAACACTCCGTTTTCGGAGTTTCCGAAAATGGAGGAAGTGCCCACCACCGGGCAACAACCTCCGAGTCGCACCCGGGTGCGGTGGCAGGCGCGCCGCCCTCTTCCTCGGGCTGGCTCAGGGCCCCGACGACTTCGCCTCGGCCGCCTTCGGCTTCGGCGGGCCGCGATACACCGTCAGCGTGTAATAGGAGCCCGTCGCGTAGCCCGGCAGCTTCTTCGGGTTGAAGACGCTGGTGCTCGACACCATGCCGCCGAGGTAGCCGGCCGGCACCTCCACCAGCTTCAGCGCACACCCCGCCAGGACCAGCCCCGCCTCCGGCACATCGTTGCTCACCACCTGGCACGCCCCAGAGGCCGTGAAGTCCCCCTCCGGCAGCTTGAAGCGGACATACATGGGCAGCTGCTCTCCCGGCACCAGCCGGTTCGCCGCGGTGAGACGAATGCACGCCGTCGCCGTCCCCACGCTCCGCTCCCGCTCTCCTGCCTGAGTGACATAGAGGCTGGCCCCCAGCTTCACCGTCGTCTCGAAGGGGGCTCCCGCGCACACCGCCGCGTCCGGGGGCTTCGCCGCGTCCTCCTGCGTGCGAAACCGGAACACCTCCAGCTCCGAGCCCGCTCGCGCCTCGCGAGCCGCCGCCAGCACCACCAACGCGCCCAGCACCCTCACTCCCGCGTGCCACCGCGACATAGGTCCTCCCTCGAGTGTCTGTCTTCCCTCGAGCGCAGCGCCCCCCGCGCCGCGCTCGCGAGAGGACTACTGCCAGGACAGCGAATACTCGGAGTCGAGCGGGCCCGTCTTCCGGCCCTGCACCTGTACCTGCTTCCCGCCCACTGCCTCGATGACGGCCTGGAGCACACCCTCGTGGTAGGCCGGCGTCATGAAGTCGCGCTTCATGGTGAAGACACCACTCGTGTCCCCCGTCCACTTCACGCCGCGCTCGCCGTAGCTCACCGCCGCCCGGTAGCCCGAGTGCAGGTTGCCCACCATCCGCTTCGGGTTGTTCGACGCCAACAACAACAACGTCTTCCCCGCCGCCGAGGACAGGAAGTCCGTCGTCGCCTGCACGCCCATCCGCCGCAGCGCCGAGTCGAAGCCTCCCAGCTGAGGCCCCATCACCTGCGCCGCCGTGAAGGCCAGCTTCAGGAACGACGCCACCGGGTAGTTGAAGAAGTCGACGTACTTCTTCTCTCCCGCCGCCTCGATGCACCGCTGCATCGCGGAGTCACCTCCCAGCACCTTCACCGCGCCCAGCGCACCATTGAAGAACAACCCTCGAGCCGTGTCCTCGCGCGTCGCCAGCGACACGCGCTCTTCCAGCTCGCGCGCGAGCTGTGGCTCGAGCACGTTCAATCCTGCGTTCATGTCTGTCATGAGACTGCGTCTCCGTTGGGGGGAAGGAGGCCTCTGGATTCTACAAGCGGATCAGCTGCGCCCCGTAGTGGATGTTCGCCCCAACGGCTGCCACCAACACCACGTCCCCCGCACCCAAGCTCACCCGCCCCGACTCCAGGTCCTCCGCCAGCAGGATGAGCATCCCCGCCGCCGAGGTGTTTCCATACAAGTCAACATTGCAAGCCACCGCTTCCGACCGGAGACCCTCTCGCGACACAAAGGCATCCATCACCCGTTTGTTGGGTTGATGAAAGTAGTACCGCTTCACCGCCCCGCGCAGGTCCGGCCGCGCGCCCAGCACCGTCTCCAGGCACTTGCGCATGTACTCCGGATAGCTCCGCGCCACCCGAAACCCATCCACCACGAAGGCCATGTCCGCCGGCCGTGAGCGACCCTCCTGGTAGGGCAGCTTCAACACGCCCCCACCCTTGCGGATGACCAGGTCCCCGTGCGCGTTGCCCGAGAACGACGCGAGGATTCCCGCCCCGTCCTCCCCCGTCTCCTTCGACCGCAGCACCACCGCCCCCGCCCCATCCCCGAACACGTACATGGAGAGATAGCCCTGGAGCGCCTTCGTCCGGCCCGGCCCCGCGGGCAGCTCGTCCAGGTACACGTCCCGGTTCACCAACGGCGACGTGAAGGCCGACGCCACCACCGCCACCGTGCGGAAACGGCCCCCGGCCATCATCTTCTTCACCAGGTCCAACACATACGTCGTGCCACCACAGCCGTCGTCCACCACCAGCGCGAACGCGTCCTCGCGCAGCCCCAGCCGTTGATGCAACGCCATGGCGTCATGATTGAAGTGCGGCGCGTCCGGCGTACACGTCACCACGAAGAGCGCATCCAACTCCCCCGCCTCCACCCCCGAGCCCGTGAGCGCCTTGCGCAGCGCCACCTCGCACATGTCCGTGTTCGTGGCGGGATAGATGTGGCCGTCATCCTCCGGAGGCGGAATCGCACGCCCCGTCGACTCGTCGAAGTCCCACAGGAAGCGCCGCTCGCGGATGCCCAGCTTCTCCTCGATGCGCTCCGCCGGCCAACCCGGGATGGCTCGCGCCATCCGCGCATTGCTCACCCGTCGCGAGGGAACAAAGGCTCCTGCGCCGACGACACAGACATTCGGTGTCATTTCATGGCCTCGTTATTTCACAGCCGCGACGGATGGGAGGGATTCCCGGAACCATCTCGACTGAGCAGGATTCACGCCAGTAACAAGCCCTTGAAATGACGGTTCATCAGCACACAAGCCGCTTCACTTTCGAAGGGGGTGCGCTCCGCCCATCATTCCAATCTCCTGGATTCACTCGAATCCAGGCCGCGCTTCATAAATGAAGCATGCCCCAACACTTTCGAAGCAGCCCTGGCGATACATTTACTTTCCGTGCGCCGCCTCCCTCACTCGACGCAATTCCTGCGCGGTGTTCTGTCAACAGGCTCGGGTGTCGCTGGCACCCCTTGGCGCTCCAATCCCAGCGCGATTCGAGGCCGCCAACCATTGCTCAGTCGTCGCACCGAGACGTCCTGGACCCACCCCTTGTCATGCTCACTGGAAGTCCCGCTCTTTCTGGACCCGTAGCGTCCGTGCCACTCTGCCTGCACCGAAAGGCGTCGGAGACAACCTCCCGCCGGGGACCACCGTCCCCGACGAGGACCGACGAATGGGACGTGCCCTCACTCGAGTTCTGTCCACGTCGCTGGCAGCCCCTCCTCCGGCTGGTGCTCTTCGTGTGCGCCTATGCACTGGGGACCAAGTTGGGCGCGGTGCTGGCCTTCCCTCCCGAGTTCGTTTCCGCCATGTGGCCCCCCAGCGGCGTGGCCCTCACGGGGCTGCTGCTCACGCGGCACCGGGAGTGGCCCGCCCTGGTCCTCGGCGCCATCCTGGTGGAGCCCTTCGCCGCTCACGGCACGCACTGGCCCATCACCCTGGCCAGCTTCGCCGTCGCCGCGGGGAACCTGGTCGAGGCCCTGGTGGCCGCCCTCGTGCTGCGGCGGCTGGTGCGCTTCCACCCCTCCATGGACCGCGTGAGGGACGTGCTGGGGCTGGTGGGCCCCGCGGCCCTGGGCAGCACGTTGATCAGCGCCACCCTCAGCCTGTGCATGCTGCTGTCGGATCAACGCCTGGAGGCCGGTGAGTTCTGGTCCGCGTGGCGCGTGTTCTGGGTGGGCAATGCCATGGGCGTGCTCCTCGTGGCGCCCTTGCTGCTCACCTGGCTCTCCCGGGGACTCGAAGGCTGGACACGCCAGCGACGGCTGGAGCTGACCGCGCTGCTGCTGCTGCTCGGGCTGGCCACCCACTGGGTGTTCAGCATGCCCCCCACGGCCGCGCCCCCCGCCACCTTCCACCCCGTGACGTACCTGGCCTTCCCCTTCCTGCTGTGGGCCGCCCTCCGCTTCGAGGCTCGCGGCACCACCCTGGCCACCACCGTCATGTCCGCGCTCGCCCTCTGGCACACCGCCCACGGGCTCGGCCCCTTCGCCCAGTCCGCCTGGCACAACGACAGCGTCATCTTCCTCCAGTCCTTCCTCGCCGTGGCCAGCCTCTCCGGCCTCTTCCTCGCCAGCGCCCTCAGCGAGCGCCGCCGCGCCCAGGAAGAAGTGAGCCACCTCAATCAGGAGCTGCGCCAGTCCCTCCAGACGCTCGCGACCACTCAAGCGGCGCTGGTCCGACGTGAGCGGCTGGCCGCGCTCGGCGAGCTCAGCGCCACCGTGGCGCATGAGGTCCGCAATCCGCTGGGCGCCATCTCGAACGCGCTCGCCGCCATCCGCCGGCTCGCGCCGCAGACGGCCTCCGGTCCCGCGGGCCAGCTGCTGGGCATCATGGACGAAGAGGTCCAACGCCTGGACCTCATCGTCAATGACCTGCTCGACTACACGCGGCCCGTCGAGCCTCGCCTCCAACACCAGGCGCTGGGCCCCGTCGTCGAGGGCGCCCTGACGGCGTCACTTCGCTCGGGGTCCTCCGGCATCACCGTGTCGCAGTCCCTGGACGGGCCCCTGCCTCCCGTCGCGCTGGATGCCCACCTGCTCCACGTGGCCCTCACCAACCTGTTCACCAATGCCGTGCAGGCGATGCCCTCGGGCGGCAGCCTCGTCACGCGCATCGAGACGGCGACTCGCGAGGGTGCCCCTCACGCGCGGCTCACCATCTCCGATACCGGCCACGGGATTCCCGTCGACGTGCAGCAGCGCATCTTCGAGCCCTTCTTCACCACACGCGCCACGGGGACCGGACTGGGGCTCGCCATCGTCCGGCGCATCGTCGACGGCCACCATGGCGAGGTCGCCGTCCACAGCACCGTCGGACAAGGCACCACGTTCACCGTGTGGCTGCCTTGCGCGAGAGAAGCCCGCGCCCTGCTCTGAAGAACGGGGGAGTCCTGCTCCGGTGGGTCCGGCGGAGCGCGGCTCGGCGCCCCTCTCGACGGACCTCATGGCGCGGCGGGACTCACGCCTCCGTGTTCCTGCCCGGGCTGAACGGGGACCCCCTTCTCGACGTCCCCGCGCATCCCGTTCGCGGAAGTCCCCCGCCCGAAGACCGGGGGCTCACGCCTGGGTCATCCCTCAGAACGGGATGTTGTCGTCGTCGTTCGGGGGCGGGACGTCGTCCTGGAACGCGCCGCCTCGGCCACCGAAGCCGTCTCCGCCACCGCGCTGCTGGCCGTAGCCGCCTTCATTGCCACCACCACCGCCCTGCTGCCGCGCCATCTCCGCCTCGATGGCCGCCAACAGCTGGCGCTCCTTGTCGTGCCAGCGCGACTTGCTCGGGTCGTTCAGCGAGCGGCGCGCACCGTTCGCGTAGAACTCGAGGTCCTGCATGCTGGCGCCCACGACGGGCGCACCCTTGCTGCGGCCGTAGTTCGGGAGAAGCATCCCATCGCCACCGCTGCCACCACCGCCGCCAGCACTCGGCGCCGCACGGCGCGGGGCCGCGACGGCCGCGTCCGGCGTCGACCCGATGGACATCTCTCCCAGCCTCAGCGTGAAGCCGTCCTCGCTCCTGTGCGCCGTCCCCACTCGCACCTGCTCCACTCGACCATCAGGACGCCGCACCGCCACAGTGACTGGATAGCCTTGCTCACTCATGGCGCCCGAATCCCACCACCCACCCCACACTGTCAACGGAAGCGAGAACCCTCGTGTCCGCCATCCACATGCCCGCCTGGTCCACGCCCACCTGACCTCGCATTCCCCACCTTCGGGAATGGAGTCGCACGCGGACACACGCCTCGCGTCGCGCCCCTTCAGGGGACACCGGCTCCCTGGGAGCCCGCACGCACCTGGACTTGATTCCGCGCGACGGCCCTCTTCGCGCACGGGGGCTCGAACCGGGACTCCTCGACCTCAGGAGCCCTCGGCCCGGCGCCGCCCCTTCATCGCGAGACCTCCGCGACTCAGGCCTTCTTCTTGCGCCCCGGCTTGCCCTTCTTCGCCACGGGCTGCGCCGCCAACGCCTTGCTGGCCGCACGGCCTCGGGGCAGCTTCACGTCCTGCACCGACTGCGGCTTCGCGTCGTCCACCCACGCCGACGGGCGACGGTCCGTGCGCATCAGCAAGCGCAGCTTCTGGTAGTGCGCCGAGCAATACCCCTTGGAGCGGCTGGGGCGCCTGCACCCGATGACCGCGCACGCGCGCGAGCCATCCGCCGTCGTCCGCGCCGCGGGGCCCTTCGCCGCCACGACCCGCACCGACGCCAGCGGCAGTTCCGCCTGCGCCGCCGGACGACGACCCACCCGGCCTCGCTTCGCCGCGGGCGCCGGCAGCACCGAAGGCTGCTTCGTCGCGACAGGCCGGACTCCCGCCAGGGCCCCCAACCTGCTGGTCAGCGGCGCCAGCCGGAAGGTCACCGAACGCAGCATGTCCAGGGCCTCGAGGCCCTCCTCCATGCGGTTCACCGCCTGCTGAAGGGGCACAAGCTGGGTCTGCAGCTCACGCCGGAACATCTCTCCAAGCTCATTCGCAATGGACATGTGACGGGAAGATATACACCGTCACGGGTCCTCCGCGCGAAATCCTGTGCATGCCCCACGCCAACGGTCATCCCGCGAGCGAATCACCGCCCCTGGCGCCCCCCAGGGTCCTGCTTCGAGCAGAGCCCCCGACTCCCGGGGCCCCTTGAAACAGTCTCAGCCTTGAATCCGAGGCTCCTGGGCCATGGGCTTCCCAGCGACGCCCTCCACCGGCGCCATCCGCCCGGACCACGAGACATCCGCGGCCCCGGGACACGACCGCACGAGCGTCGAGAGCGCCCACACCAACAACACCGTCAACACCACCGGGTGACCCACGACGTGCTCCTTCAAGCCCTCGGATTCCCACCCAAGACGCACAGGCTGACGTTTCTTCAACGAACCACGTCTCCAGGAGGTCTCCACGACGATAGCCAGAGGGGCTGACGTGCCCTGGAGGGAGGGCTGGGGGCCCGCCGAGCACCCCCTCTCCGCCGCCCCCCGTGCCGCCGCGCCGGGTGTTAAAGAAGCCGGGACATGACTCAGGCCTCTCCTCCCGCCCGCTTCAAAGGTACCGACTCCTACCTGACCCACGAGGGCCTCCAGGCCGCCGTCAACTGCGCCCTCACCCTCCAGCGCCCGCTCCTGGTGAAGGGCGAGCCGGGCACCGGCAAGACGCTGCTGGCCGAGGCCATCACCCAGACCCTGGGCCTCAAGCTGCTCACCTGGCACGTGAAGAGCACCACCCGCGCGCAGGACGGCCTGTACGTCTACGACACCGTGCAGCGCCTGTATGACTCGCGCTTCGGCGACGGCGACGTGAGAGACATCCGCCGATACATCCGCATGGGTCCCCTGGGCGAGGCCTTCTCCTCCCCGGAGCGCGTCGTGTTGCTCATCGACGAGGTGGACAAGGCGGACCTCGAGTTCCCCAACGATTTGCTCCACGAGCTGGACCGGATGCGCTTCCGCATCACCGAGACGAACGACGAGGTGGCCGCGAAGCACCGCCCCATCGTCGTGATCACGTCCAACAACGAGAAGGAGCTGCCGGACGCGTTCCTGCGCCGCTGCGTGTTCCACTTCATCGACTTCCCCGACGCGGACCTCATGCGCCGCATCGTCGACGTGCACCACCCGGGGCTGGACACCGCCCTCGCGGAGCAGGCCCTCAAGGTGTTCTACGAGCTGCGCGGCTTCACCCGCCTGCGCAAGCGCCCCTCCACCAGCGAGCTCATCGACTGGATTGCGGTGCTCAAGGCCCAGGGCGTCCAGGACGTGAAGCTGGATGAGAACGTTCCGTTCCTCGGCGCACTGCTGAAGAAGGAGCAGGACCTGGTCGCCGTGGCGGAGGCCTTCGGACGCGGCCGGCGCTCACGCGCCTAGCGACACTCCAGGACAAGGCACACCATGTTCCTCCCGTTCTTCTACGAGCTGCGCCGGCGGGGCCTGAAGGTGGGCGCACAAGAGGCGCTCGCCCTGGCGGAGGCGCTCAAGGCCGGGCTGCACGACAGCAGCCTGGACGGCTTCTACCATGTGGCCCGCGCGCTCCTGGTGCACTCGGAGACGCAGCTGGATGTCTTCGACCAGGCCTTCCTCGCCCACTTCCAGGGCGTGGAGACCGCGGGCATCGAGCTGACGCAGGAGTTGCTGTCGTGGCTGGAGGACGCTCGCGAGCGCCCTCAGCTCACGCCCGAGGAGCAGATGCTCCTGGAGGCCCTGGACCCGGAGGAGATTCGCCGCCTCCTCGAGCAGCGCTTGAAGGAACAGACGGAGCGCCACGACGGCGGCAACCGGTGGATTGGCACCGGCGGCACGTCGCCCTTCGGCAACAACGGCCACTCCCGGGGCGGCATGCGCGTGGGGGGCAAGGGCGGCAACAAGCAGGGCATGGCCTTGCAGCAAGCGGGCGCGCGCAAGTACGCGGGCTACCGCGATGACCTGGTGCTGGACACCCGGCAGATGGCCGTGGCCCTCCGCAAGCTGCGCGCCTTCGCTCGCGACGGTGCGCCCGATGAGCTGGACGTCGACGAGACCATCGCCGCCACCGCGCGCAACGCGGGGGAGCTGGAGGTGGTGACGCGCCCCCCGCGCAGGCCCAACACCCGCGTGGTGCTGGCCATGGACGTGGGCGGCTCCATGGACCCGTACGCCGCGGTGATGAGCCGGCTGTTCTCCGTCGCGAGCCAGGCCACGCACTTCAAGGAACTGCGAACGTATTACTTCCACAACTGCGTCTACGGAAAGCTGTACGCCACGCCGCAGCTCACCGGGGGTATGACGGTGCCGGAGCTGGTGGCCTCGGTGGGGCGGCACCACAAGCTGGTCGTCGTGGGTGACGCGTCCATGGCGCCGTATGAGCTGGCCATCCGCACCGACGCCGAGGGGCGCTACAAGTCCGACGGGCAGGAAGGCCTGACGTGGCTGATGCAGCTGGCCCAACACTTCGAGCGCAATGTGTGGCTCAACCCGGAGCCGATGGGGACGTGGCGCTCGGGCAGCATCGCCATGATTGCCCGCGTCTTCCCCATGTTCTCCCTCACCGTGGAGGGCCTGGGTGAGGCAGTGGCGCACCTCACGCGCGGACGCACCGTGAAGGGCGCGGCGGCCCGGCGCTGAGACATCTCCGCCCCCCAGGGCATGGAATTCCAGCGGCCCGTGGACTGCCGGACGGGGACGGAGCGGGGGTGCTCGTTTCGTGCGGCACACGGGCGCCAGTTACGGCATGGTGCGCCCCCGTGTGAGCCGGAGCACGAGGACCTTATGACCACCGACAAGCAGGACCTGCTGAGCATCAACACCATCCGCACCCTGGCCATGGATGCGGTCCAGCAAGCCCACTCGGGTCACCCGGGGGCGCCCATGTCCCTGGCCCCCGTGGCCTACCAGCTCTGGCAACAAGAGCTCCGGTATGACCCGTCCCAGCCCATCTGGCCGGACCGCGACCGCTTCATCCTCTCCAACGGCCACGCGTCCATGCTGCTGTACGCGCTGCTCCACCTGGCCGGCGTCAAGCGCGTCACCCGCGACTACAAGGTCGAGGACGCCCTGAGCGTCTCGCTGGAGGACATCCAGAAGTTCCGCCAGCTCGACTCGTCCACCCCCGGGCACCCCGAGTACCGGTGGACCAGCGGCGTGGAGACGACGACGGGCCCCCTGGGCCAGGGCGTGGCCAACAGCGTGGGCATGGCCATCGCCAGCCGCTGGCAGGCAGGCCACTTCAACAAGCCGGGCTTCGAGCTGTTCTCCCATGACGTCTACGCCATCTGCGGCGACGGAGACCTCATGGAAGGTGTCGCCTCCGAGGCCGCCTCCATCGCCGGCCATCTCCAGCTGCCCAACCTCTGCTGGCTCTACGACTCCAACCACATCTCCATCGACGGCAGCACCGACCTGGCCTTCACCGAGGACGTGGGCCGCCGCTTCGAGGCCTACGGCTGGCGCGTGCTCCGCGTCGCCGACGGCAATGACCTGACCGCCCTGGGCGAGGCGCTGCACGCCTTCAAGACCCTGCGCGGCAAGCCCACCCTCATCATCGTCACCACGCAGATTGCCTTCGGCGCGCCCAAGCTCCAGGGTTCCTCCAAGGCCCATGGCGAGCCCTTGGGCGACGAGGAGATCAAGGGCACCAAGCGCAACTACGGCTGGCCCGAGGACGCGAAGTTCCTGGTCCCCGACGGCGTGCGCGAGCGCTTCCAGGAGCGCATGGGCGCGCGCGGCAAGAAGCTGCGTGAAGAGTGGGATGCGCGCTTCGCCGAGTACCAGAAGCAGTACCCGGAGCTGGCCGACGAGCTGGTGCGCATGCAGCGCCGCGAGACGCCCAAGGGCTGGGACTCCGAGCTGCCCGTGTTCCCCGCCGACGCCAAGGGCCTGGCCACGCGCGAGTCCAGCGGCAAGGTGCTCAACGCCATGGCCAAGCACTACCCGTGGCTGGTGGGCGGCTCCGCAGACCTGAACCCCTCCACGAAGACGTACATCACCGGCTCCGAGTCCATGAAGCCCGGTGAGCTGGCCGGCCGCAACATCCACTTCGGCGTGCGCGAGCACGCGATGGGCTCCATCGTCAACGGCCTGTGCCTGAGCAAGGTGCGCGGCTACGGCGCCACGTTCCTCATCTTCAGTGAGTACGAGCGCCCCGCCATCCGCCTGTCCGCGCTGATGGAGCTGCCCGCGGTCCACATCTTCACGCACGACTCCATCGGCCTGGGCGAGGACGGCCCCACGCACCAGCCCGTGGAGCAGCTGGCGAGCCTGCGCGCGATTCCGGGCCTCATCGTCCTGCGCCCCGGCGACGCGAACGAGGTGGTGGAGGCGTGGCGCATCATCGGCCAGCAGCGCAGCCACCCCGTCGTCCTGGTCCTCACCCGCCAGGCCGTGCCCACGCTGGACCGCACCAAGTACGGCGCGGCCTCCGGCGTCGCCAAGGGCGGCTACGTGCTGGCGGACGCGGCGGGCGGCAAGCCGGAGCTGGTGCTCATCGGCACCGGCAGCGAGGTGTCGCTGTGCCTGGACGCCCACGAGAAGCTCACCGCCGAGGGCATCAAGTCCCGCGTCGTCAGCCTGCCCTCGTGGGAGCTGTTCGAGCAGCAGTCGCAGGAGTACCGCGACAGCGTGCTGCCGCCGGGCGTGCACGCGCGCGTCGCGGTGGAGAAGGGCGCCGCCTTCGGGTGGGAGCGCTGGACGGGTCTGCGCGGCAACATCGTCGCCATGCGCAGCTTCGGCGCGTCCGCCCCCATCAAGGCGCTCCAGCAGAAGTTCGGCTTCACCGTGGACAACGTGGTGAAGGTGGCCAAGGACACGCTGGCCCAGAACAAGGCGTAGTCACCCGCGCGCCTGTCGAGCGCCGGACATGACAAGGGCCTCGGACCATCCCCCAACGGTCCGAGGCCCTTCATTTTCCAGTGCTTCAATTCCAGTGCTTCAAGACGACTCTCGAGTCCTCTTCTTCTTCAACGACCCGACTCGACTTCCACTCGACTCAACTCGGCTTCGACTCAACTCGGCTTCGACTCGGCTCAGGCGACGATGACGGGGCGCGGCTTCACCACGTCGAGCTTCTCCATCTCCTTCACCATCTTCTCGAGCTCGGACGTCGGGATGCCGGTGCTGCCCTTGGACATGGCCTCCGTCGCGTACTTCTCGTAGACGTCCAGCACCTTCTTGGCCTCCGGGGTGAGCCGGTCGTAGTTCTGCCGCGCCCACTTCTGGATGTCCGCGAACTCCACGCCCGCCGCCTGGCCATCCAGGTCCGACGTGCCCTTCTTGATGGCCGTCGTCAGGTCCTTGGCGGAGACCTTGCCGCTCTTGCCGTCCAGCGTCTCCAGCGCGGTGCGCACGGAGTCGTCACGGAAGGTCTTGTGCTGGGACGCGTCCTTCACCATCGCGTCGAAGCCCTTCTGGTCCAGCCCCTTGGAGCCCGCGGCCTTGGCGGCCTTCTCGTAGGTCTGGAGGACCTTCTCGGCCTCGGGCGTCATCCGGTCCTTGTTCTTCTTGGCCCAGTCCTGGAACGCCTTCAGCTCCGTGCCGGTGGTGTTGTTGTCCTTGTCACCGACGCCCTCCTTGATGGCGCCCAGCAGGTCCTCGCCGGAGATGGGGCCCTGCTCCTTGTCCAGCTTCGACAGCGCCTTGTTCGCGCTGATGTCGCCCACCTTCTTGAAGTCCCCCTGCATCTTGGACAGCTCGGAGGCGCTCAGGTCCTTGTCGCCAGTGGCCATGGCCTTCTTCGCGTGCTGCTCGAACAGGCTCATCACCTTCTTGGCCTCGGGCGACAGCTTGCTGTCGTTCTTCTTGGCCCAGTCCTGGAACTGCTTCAGCTCCTTGCCGGTGTTGTTGTCCGCGTCGCGCACGCCGCTCTGGATGGCCTTGGCCATCTGCTCGCCGGAGATGGGCTTGGGCAGCTTGTCCAGGCCCTCGAGCGCCTTCGCCGCGCCCTTGTCCACGGTGGCCGGGTCCTTCACGGCCTTCATGTCCTTCACCATCTGCTTCCAGTCGCCCAGCGTGATGCCCTTGCCATCCCCCTTCGCGGCGGCCTGGGAGTAGAGGTCCATCACCTTCTTGGCCTCGGGCGTGAGGCGGTCCTGGTTCTTCGTCGCCCACTCGGAGAAGGCGCGGTACTCACCACCCGCCGCGTTGCCGTCCAGGTCCGCCGTGCCGCGCTCGATGGCCTTCGTCAGCTCGTCCGCCGTGACGGGGCCCTTGGACTTGTCCAGCTTGTTCGTCTCACGCAGCGCGCCCACGTCCAGCGGGGTCCACTCGCCGGCGATGGCGCGGCTCGCCTCGCCCGCGCCCTTCTTGCCCGCGTCGAACCCATCCTGCTGCTGCCCCGCGCGACCCTCCGCCTTGGCGTGCTGCTGGAGCACCTTGCGCAGGTCCTTCAGCACCTGGTGCTCCTTCACGAGCACGCGCTCCAGCTTGCCTTCGAGCTTGTCCAGCTTCGCCTCGGTGCTGCGAGCCAGGCGGGACGTCGTGGAGGAGGAGGCGGAGGTGATGGCCATTTGGTTTCTCCCAAGCAATTCGTGGTGAGCGACCCTATTGCTCGCGCCGTGCCACACATTTCGTGCGCGGGCTCACCTTCACCTCCGGCCTGTTTTCAATGGGTTGCACGCCACCACGCCCCCTCTGGGGGTGGTGACAACAGTCATCACCGATGACTCCTGTCATCAGGGAAAGCGGCGTCCGGGTGGTGACGGGAGTCACCGGTCCCTGGTTCTGACGGCCCAGGCTCGCTCGCGTTACAGGCCGCCGCGCAGCTCCGTGTCGCTCCACAGCGCGCCGTCACGCTCGCTCAGCAGGAACGTGAGGCGGCCTTGATGGAAGCCACGCACGGGGGCCTGGGGGTCCGGGAAGCCCGGCGGCAGGCGCCAGTCCGGGGGCAGCGTGCCGCTCATGGCCACGGACCTGTCTCGGCGCAGCTCGCCCACTTCCTGGTCCGTGAGCGGACGGACTCGCGCCCAGGGCAGCAGCTCTCGCGCGAAGGCGCCCACGCGTGTCCCGGGCTCCGGGTCCTTCCACGGGCCAATCTCCGTGCGATGCAGCGAGGACAGGTGCGCGCCACAGCCCAGCTTCTGGCCCAGGTCTCTCGCGAGCGCGCGGACGTAGTAGCCGCCTCGGCAGGTCATCGAGAGACGGCTCGTGCCGGGGAGCGCATGAGACAGCCACCGCGCGGAGTGCAGATAGACACGCGAGGGAGGCAGCTCCACTGTCTCGCCTCGGTGCACCTTGCGATAGGCGGGCTCGCCGCCCACCTTCTTCGCGCTCGTGGAGGGAGGGACTTGCTCGCTCCAGCCGAGGAAGGATTGGAGCGCGGCGTCGAGGGACTCGGGCGTCAGGCGCGACGGGTCCCCTTGGAACACAGGCTTGCCGTGCAGGTCTCCCGTGTCCATCTCCGTGCCCCAGACGACGTCGGCCTCGTAAGTCTTGGGCACGGCGTGCAGCAGTTCGAACAGCCGCGTGGCCTGTCCCACGAGTATCAGCAGCAGCCCTTCCGCGAACGGGTCCAGCGTCCCGCCGTGGCACACCGGCACGCGCTTGCCCGGGACCGCACGTGTCTCCTCGAGGAAGGACTGCACCACCGAGAAGCTCGTGGGGCCCACGGGCTTGTGCACACGGTAGAGGCCGGGGGTCATTCAGGCTCCTCTTCCGCGCTGCCCTCGACTCGCGTGGCGCCGTCCTGCTTCACCAGATACATCGGCTCGCAACGCGTCGCCTGGGCAATCCCTCTCGCCAGAGCCTCCGAGTGGGTCGTCACCCAGACCTGGCTGAATCGCGCCGCGTTCTGGATGAGCTTCCCCAGGGGCGCCATCAGGTCGGGGTGGAGGCTGGTCTCCGGCTCGTTGAGCGCGAGGAACTCGGGAGGACGCGGGCTCAGCAGCGCCGCCAGCAGACACAGGTAACGAAGGGTTCCATCCGACAGCTCCGCAGCGGCCATGGGCCGGCTCAGCCCAGGCATGTGGAGGAGCACGCTGAAGCGCCCTTCCTCGGAGCGCACCTCGAGCTTCGCTCCAGGGAACGCGTCCTCGATGCCCCGGGCCAACGCCCGGCCGTCCCCTATCTGGAGGATGGTCTGTAGCGCCGCGGCCAGGTCCGCGCCGTCATGCGCGAGCACCGGCGTCCTCACCCCGACGCGAGGATGTCGCATGGGTGCGTCCGGGTCCGTGCGGAAGTGATGGTAGAAGCGCCACGCGCTGAACGTCCGCTGCACCTCCGACAGACGCGGGAACCGGTGCGGCTCACCGAGCTGGTCCAGCACCGACTCGGCACTCCACAGCTCCGTGGGAAACGTCACCCGCTTCCCCTCGACGTCGCGCATGAAGGCCGTGCGGTCCTTGCGCTCCATCAGCACCACCTTCCGCCCGCCGGAGATGGCCCACAGGTGCTCCGTCTTCACCTCGGGGTCCAGGCAGAAAGGGTCCACCACCGGGGGCGTCGGGTCGAACGGGACGATGCCGCAGGACAGCTCGTACACCAGCTCCGCCATCTCCACCTCCACCATCAGGCGGACGGGCTTGTGCTTCTGGCGCGGCCCCGCCCACATCACGCTCGGCGTCCCTCCCTCCTCCGCCAACGTCCTCGCGAGCCTCCCCTCCGCCGCGGCGGCCAACAGGAACAGCGCGCGGTACAGGTTCGTCTTGCCACTGCCGTTGGCGCCGACGATGACGTTCATCGGCCCCAGCTCCAACGAGAGCTGGCGCACCGAGCGATATCCCGCGATTCGCAAACGTTGGATGGGCACGGGCGCACCCTAGCGCGCCGTGCCCTCGGGTCCACCTGAGACTGGGACTCAGGGGGACGGGATGTGCACCGGGGCACCCGCCCACTCGGCCAGGCGGTTGAAGAAGAACGTGCGCCGAGGCTCCTCCAGCGCCGTCAGCGCCCCGTAGAAGCCGATGCCCTCCGGGTCCACCAACCGGTACGAGTCGTTGCGCGCATCCACCCCGAACGCCGATGCACTCCACGGACTCAACGCACCGTCGAGGATGAGCACCTGCTTCGCGTGCAGCCGCGTCCACAGCTCCACCTTCAGCATGGGCAACGGGTTGTAGACCTTCGTCACGCCCACCGGCGGCAACAGCGTGGGCACCTGCTGCCCCGGGTAACGCAACAGCGGCAGCAGCTCCAGCTCGGGATACAGCGGCGCGCCCAGCTCCGTCGCGGTCTGGTAGCTCTCCGGCTCACCCGACGTCAGCAACGCCTGGTCCGAGAAGAGGTACGCGGGGCCCGCCACCATGTCCACGAAGTCGAACAGCGTCTGCGCCGGCGCCGTGGGCTCCGGGATGCTCGCGCAGCTGTAGGGCGCCAGCCCCATGTACTGCCAGAAGTTGAACGGCAAGCGCACCACTCCGAACTCCAGCGCCTTGTCCGCGGGCACCGTCTCGAACGTGAAGCCCCAGGACACCTGCGCCTCCAACAACGGCGTCAGCTCCGCGCGCCGCTCCAGGGCCGCGCGCTGCACCGCCTTCAGCCGCTCACGGCACGTCGCATCCCCCACGTGCGCCAGGAAGTGCGCGGCACGCCCATCCCGCAACCCCAGGCTGTGGCGCTCCGCATACGCCAGCGTGCCCTGCACGTCGTTCGGGAAGAAGTAGCGATGCAGGATGGCCGCCGTGCCGCCACGGAACACGCCCGTCGACAGCCAGCGCGCGCCGTAGATCGTCTTGAAGACCTCCACCACGCGGTGCGCATCCGCCGCGGACTGCCAGACATCCAACAACCTCCAGTCCCGCGAGGCCGGCACCGACGTCCCGTAGAAGCGGTGCTCCACCGTCACCTGGTTGCCCTTCAACAGGTCCACCGGCTCGGCGGCGATGGGCTCCGCGAAGATCTCCGCGCCCTCCGTGTCGATGACCATCGGCGCCGTCACCGAGCGGTGGAACAACGTCATCCGCTGGAGGAACTTCTCCCCCTGGGGATTGCGATGGTCCGCGGGCTGCTCGAAGTCGAGCGTGAAGAAGCGGAAGTCGGCGATGTGCTCATCCCCCAGAATCGTGACCCCCGGGAGTGCCTCCAAGCGCGTGCGGATGTCGTCGACGACGGCCCGCGTCTGGGATTGAGTCTCCCCCGAGGGCGCCTGCTCCCGCCCTCCCACCGTCGAGTCACCACACGCCGCCAGCATCACCACCGCCAGCATCCCCGCCACCCCGCGCAGCTGTCCGTGTCCTGCCAACATGTCTGACTCCTCCCTCGTGAACATCGCCCTCGGGGCCCGCGGCACGCACGGCGCCACCCCCCATGCGACGTTTCGGAGACACGGTGAGCAGACCCCTGGCGCACACGCGCGGGGAGCTCACCCGGTTCTCGAGAGAGACTGGCACGGAGAGGCCGAAGCGGAAGGCCCTCCGAGGTCACGGCGTGGACGCGGGTCACCCCACCCACGCCGTGCGGTGCGGCACGTCAGTCGCGCCTGCTGCCATCGGGGCGGAGGCCCCACTGGTCGTCTTGCGTCTCCGGCTTCCCCTTCGGCTTCAGGTGCGCGAAGGACAGCGTGAGCTCCACGGCGAACTCACGCTTCTCCGGAGGCTGGCCCAAGTAGATGTACTTGGTCGCGTTCTCCATGCAGGGGTTCAACATCGCCACCGACGCGGGCGTCACCTTCGCCTTCACGCCCTGGCCACTCGCATCGAATCGCGCGCGAAGCTGGTACCTGCGCGGAATGCCTCCGTCGCGGAGGATGGCCTCGTTGCCACAGTAGTCGTATTTCTTCAGGTGCTTCGCGAGCATGACCGCCCCCCAGTCCTCGTTGTTCCTGGGCAGGGGCTTGGGACGCGGCGGCACGGGCTTCTCGACCACCGCGGGGGGCGGCTCGACGGGCACGGGCCTCGCGGGCACGGGCACCGGCACCGGGATGGGAACGGGCACCAGCGTCGCCGCCTGGGCCGGCCGTCGCGGCGGCGGGGCGGGCTCCGGGCGCAGCGCGAGCATCGCGATACCTCCCGCCAGACCTCCAGCGACGACGACTCCCGCGACAGCGAACGCCACCACGGCCCCGTTCTTCGACGGCGGAGGCCGCACCGGCGCGGTGGTCGGCCGCCGCCACTGAGGCGAGCCCGGGGGCGGTCTCGCCGCGCCACAGTGAGCGCAGACAGGCTCCTGCTCCGCGAGCTTGAGGAAGGGGGCACCACAATGCAGACACCGGACACGAGCTGAGCTGGCCACGTCCGGAGTCTACCCGCAGTCGTGCCCCCTCACGGAGGCCCTCCGCGCGGCGCCCCCAGGGTCCGCAGGAAGAACAGGCCCAGGTCGTCATGGTAGTAGCGATAAGCCCCACCCATGGGTGTGTGCGGCTGCCCGGGCATGAGGAGCAATTCGAAGTGCTTGCCCGCTCGGATGAGCGCGTCCGCCATGCGCATCGTCACCGAGAGCGAGGCATTCACGTCCCCCGTGCCGTGCATCATCTTCAGCGGACCCTTCAAGTTCCCCGCGAGCGCGAAGTTGGAGCCGTCCGCGTAGCCCTGGGGATTCACACCCGGCAGGTTGAGGTAGGGCTCGTTGATGATGGCCTCCTCCTCCAGCGCGCCCGGCGCTCCCGCATAGCCCGCCTTGAAGAAGTCCGGCGCCGTCAGCATGCCTCGCAGCGCGAAGTAGCCCCCCCACGAGTGGCCATGGATGCCCACCCGCTCCAGGTCCATCCACGGACGCGTGGCGGCCACCTGCTTCATCCCCGTGACGTAGTCGGGAATCTCCGTCTGCCCCACGCGGCCATAGTGCGCGTCCTGGAACGCCTTGCTCCGCCCCGGTCCCCCACGCGGGTCCAGCATCATCACGATGAAACCCAGTTGCGAGAAGCCGGAGGCAATCTGCGGCATCGCATCCCCCGCGTAGCTCCACGGGACGATGTTCATGAAGGGCCCCGCGTAGATGTACGCGAGCACGGGGTAGCGCTTCGTGGGGTCGAAGTCGCGAGGCTTGTAGAGCACGCCGTACAAGGGCGTGACCCCGTCCGCGGCCTTCACCGTGAAGCCCTCGGGAGGGACGTAGCCCAGCGCCTCCACCGCGCTCGCATCCGCGGTGGTGAGCCGCACGCGCTTGTCGCCCTCCACGCTCGCCAGCTCCCGCACCCGGGGCATGGTGCGCGTGGACCATGAATCCAGGTAGTGCTCCCGCGAGGGCGACATCACGACGTAGTGCATCCCCGAGCCCGAGGAGAGCCGCTTCAAGACGCCGCCCTTCATCGTGCCCCGATAGAAGACGTGCTCGTAGGGCGCGCCTCGCTCGGCGGAGGCCGTCACGTAGAACGCGTCTCCTCGCGGTGACACGCCCAGCACCTCGTGCACGGGGAAGGCGCCGCGCGTGAGCTGCTTCACGAGCTTCCCCGCGCCGTCATACAGATACACGTGGCGCCAGCCGTCCCGCTCCGACAACCACAGGTAGCCTCGGCCCTCCGGCAGCGCCGTCACCTGCTTCGCCCAGCGGTCCGTCGCGAAGTCCAACCCCGCGACGAAGCTCTCCGGCCGCTCCTCGCGCAGCACGCGCTTGCGCTGCCCCGACACCGGGTCCACCGCCGTGAGGTCCAGCCGCTTCGCGTCGCGAGAGAGGTGCAGGCACAGGACCTGGGTCCCCTCGGGATTCCAGCCCGCGAGCCAGTCGTAGGTCTCTCCCTCGACGGGCGCCACGCGCGTCACCTTGCCCGTCGCCACCTCGACCAGGTGGAGCTCCGCGCGCGGCAGCGGTGTCCCCGTCTTCGCGTAGGGCACCGTCGTCACCTTCTCCAGCGCGCTGGAGTAGTCCACCACGGGAATCTTGTGGACCCCTCTCGCGTCCTCCCTCCACACCGCGACGAAGCGCCCGTCCGGCGACCACGCCCGCTCCGGAATCCGCCACTCGAGGAACTCCTCTCCCGCGCGCTCCACCACCGGGGCCCCCTCCGCGCCCAGCACCGCGAAGCCGCCCTGACGCTGCACCGCCACGGCGCCTCCTCGCGGCGCGAGGAAGTGCGTGCGGGACAGCGTCAGCGCGGCGCGGTCCTCCGGGGCGAGCAGGGTGACTCGGCCTCCTGTCAGGCCCAGCGCGAAGGTCTTCCCCTCCAGCCGGAACACGATGCCCTGCTCATCCGGCGCGATGGCCACCTCCACGAAGCGCGGCGCCGTGACGGGCTTGCCCAACAGCGTGGACAGTTGCTCCCGGAGGGACTCACTGGAGACCAACGGCTGGAGCGCGCCCGTCTTCGCGTGCGCCAGCGTCCAGGTGCCGCCGTCGTCGCCCTCGCGAGCCCAGAAGACCAGGCGGTCTCCGTCGCGCAGCCACTTCGGCACGACGCGGCTGTCCCGCATCAACGTCACCCACCGGCTGAACCGGTCCGCGAAGTCCAACTTCGCCTGGACCTTCGCGTCCGGCACCGGGCCGAAGGTGGAGGCAAGCGCCGGGGCATCCAGCTCCTGGGCTCGCGCGCTCGACAGCGACACGAGCAGCACCCCCAGGGACACGAGTGGAAGTCTCATGCCTCGATGGTAGGGAGCGCCATCCTTCACCACCAATATATCTTCGGGCCCGGATTGAGACGGCTATCGTCTCGATATGGAATTCCGTCAGCTCGAGCTCTTCGTCGCCGTGGCGGAGGAGCTGCACTTCGGACGCGCCGCCGCGCGCGTGGGCATGGCCCAGCCGCCCTTCAGCCAGCGGATTCGAGGGCTGGAGGCCGAGCTGGGTGTCCAGCTGCTCACCCGCACCAGCCGCCGCGTGGCCCTCACCGCCGCGGGGACGCAGCTGCTGGAGGATGCCCGCTCGCTGCTCTCCCGGCGCGCGGACGTGGTCCACGCCGTCCAGCGGGCCGCGAGCGGACAGGCGGGCACGTTGCGCGTGGGCTTCGCCGCGTCCTCGGCCTTCGGCGTGCTGCCCGACATCGTGCTCCGCTTCCGCACCCGCTTCCCCGACGTGAAGCTGGAGCTGGATGACAGCGAGTCGCTCGACGTGCGCGCCGCGCTCGCCACGGGCGCCCTGGACGTGGCCATCGTCCGCGCGCCCTTCCGCCCCGAGGGCCTCATCGTCGAGCGGCTGCTGCGAGAGCGCTTCGTCCTCGCCCTCCCCGCCCGGCACCCTCGGGCGCGGCAGAAGGTCGTGGCGCTGTCCTCGCTCGCCCACGAGCCCTTCGTCCTCTTTCCTCGCCACTCCGCGCCCGGCCTGCACGACACCGTGACGAGCATGTGTCTGGCCGCGGGCTTCTCGCCCCACATCCGACAGGAAGCCAGCTCCTGGCCCTCCGTCGTGGGCATGGTGGAGGCGGGGCTGGGCATCACCATCGCCCCCGCGTCCTCCCAGGCGCTGCGGCCCAAGGGCGTCGTGTTCCGTCCGCTCAGCGGTGCCCCGGCTCACGCGGAGCTGGCGGTGGCCTTCCTGGGCCCCCAGCCCTCTCCCGCCGTGCAGCACTTCCGCGCCCTCGCACACGAAGCCGTCTCCCGCTCCGGCAAGAACACGTCCGAATGACACCTCCGGTGAGCGGCTTCACCGCCCACCCGTCCCGCGCACGGGCGCGCCAGCCTCACCTCCCTGGCGCGCGAGACTTCATCGCTCGACGCGGCGGCTCCGGCGAGGACGCGACGGCTCGAGCGGCTGCGTGTCGTTGGCGGCCTCCTGTGCCGCGCCCAGGCTGAACCAGAAGGGGCACAGCAGCGGAGGCAAGCCTCCGGTCTCCAACGGGAGCTTCACCACCCGAGGCCCCTTCCAGGCCGGACCCGCCTCCGTGCTTCGCTTGCGTCGACTGGCTCGGAGCGCCATCAGTGGCTCCGCTCGTGTCGCGAGCACGAGCCCTCCTGCGTGCTGACGTGTGGGCATGACCCTGCGACTCGGGGAGCGGCCGCGAAATGGCACGCTCCCGATGCATCCCTCATGGGTGTCGGCATGCGCGGTCAACTAGCGAGTTGACAGTTTCCTGTCAATTGAAACGCCCGAGAAAATACAGAACACGCGTTCAGCGCACCCCTGCCTCCATCCGTCGCCTCCATGCGGCGGGTGTCACACCATGGACGCGGCGGAAGAGACGGATGAAGTGCGTCACATCCGCGTACCCCACCCGCTCCGCGACGATGTCGACACGCTCGTCGGTGTGGCGCAGACGGCTGCGGGCCTCGGCCATCCGGCACTCGAGAATCCACTCCCCCACCGAGCGCCCCGTCTCCTGTCGCACCACCTGCGCGACATGCGGCGCGGAGCGGCCCAGCTCCCGCGCCACCTTCGCGAGCGACAGCGGCTCCAGGCAGTGGGTCTCGATGTACGACAGCGCGCGGCGGCTCAGCCCCACCGAGGCGGGCTCCACCGCGGCCTCCGGAGAGCTCATCCGCTCCAGCTCGATGAGCACCAGCCGGAGCAGGGCCAGGCTCGCCTCATCGCTGCCCCGCTCGCTCCGTGCCTGCTCCTCCTCCATCAGCCGCATCCAGCGCAGCAGGCGCCGGCGCTGAGCGAGCGTGGGACGCAGCACGGGATGACAGCCCCCTCGGACACGCAGCAGGGGTCGCAGCCGCGCCTCGCGCTCCTCCGGGTCGTCCGACAGCGCCTCCAGGTAGAAGCCCAGCCCCAGCGCCTGGGCATCCGAGTGCTCCCGCCCATGCGCATCCCCAGGTGGGATGAGGTGCACGTCTCCCGCGCGCAGCACCAGCTCTCCCGCGTGCCGGACATGGGACTCACCCTTCAACACCAGCACCACCGCGGCGTAGGAGTGTACGACGGCGTGACGAGGGACTCGCAGCGAGCCCTGAGACAGCGGGCCTATCCACGTGAGCCGTCGCTTCTCCTCGAAGTCGCGCCGCAGCGCGGAGTCCCAGTGGGTGTGAGCGGGCGGTGAGGCTGGCGACATGGTGGGCCCTTCGTAGCGGGCGGGGGAGTCGGGCTCAACCTCGCGTCACTTCGCGGGGCCCGCTCCCACCGCCTCCATGTTGAGCAGGTGGTTCATCCGATAGGCGGCCTGGGCTCCCGCGGCCGCGGACACCAGCGCGCCCTGCAACCGGGTGGTGAGGTCTCCCGCCGCGAAGACGCCCGGGAGGGAGGTCTCCAGGGAGGCGTCCACCTTCACGAAGCCCAGCTCGTCCAACGCGAGCCCCAAGTCCTTCACCAGCGACACCTGCCGCTGCGCCGGGTGCACCACCAGGACGTCCTGCGCCACCCGAGCCCCATCCTCCAGCTCCACGGCCTCCAGCGCCTTCGCATCCGCCGAGAGCACCAGCCGTCGGACGCGGCCCTCCACGATGCGCACCTCCGCGCGGACCAGCCGCTCGCGCTGCTCGGCCGAGAGCTGGAAGCCGCCCTGGGTGTAGAGCGTGATGTTCGAGGACCAGCCCTTCAGGAAGAGGGCGAAGTCGACGTAGAGGCTCGCGTCCGCGTTGGCGAGCACACCCCAGGCGCGGTCGCGGACCTCCCACCCGTGGCAGTAGGGACACTGGAAGACCGCATGGCCCCAGAGCTCGCGGTAGCCCGGCACGTCGGGAATCTCATCCACCAGGCCGGTGGCGAGGAGCACGCGGCGGGCCTCCACCTTCACGCCGTCCGCCAGCGTCACGTGGAAGCGCGCGCCCGCACGCTGGATGCTCGCGACGCGCACGTCGCGCAGGTCGACGTCGTAGGGGCGGAGCTGCTCGCGGCCGATGGCGCGGAACTCCGAGGGCGGCAGGCCATCCCGGGTGACGAAGCCCTGCATGTGCTCCGCCCTCGCGTTGCGCGGAGTGCCCGCGTCACAGAGCAGCACGCGCTTGCGCCCACGCCCCAGCACCAGCGCGGCGCTCAAGCCCGCGGGACCTCCCCCGACAATCACCACGTCCTTCTCGAGAAAATCGCTCATGCCAGAAGAACTAAGGGGTTGGGCTCGCGCCCGGGAGAGCGCCCCTTCAGGCGGAATCGGCGCATCGGCGGATGCCGGCCTCTCTTCGCCTCCAGGCAGCCGAGGGCTCCGGCACTGCGGGCCACCTCCCGCCCACTGTTGAACAGCGAGGGCCCGCTCCTCACCTGGAGCGGACACTGCCCACACCTCCCCAGGCGGGAACTGTCCACCCAGCCACGGGGGGCGGCTTCACGAATGGACAGGAGGGTTCCTACACTCCCGGCCGGAAGCTCACGGGCCGGCTGGGCTCCCAACCCGGGAGGTATGCGATGCGATGCGCGCATCTCGCATGGACAGTCCTGCTCGCCTGCGTGGCGGCGGGCTGCTCCTCTCCAGCCGCGGCTCCCTGGGATGGGAGCTACACCGCGCTCGAGGAGTGGGGCGACTGGACGGACACCGGCCCCTTGTCCGCCTGCCGGGTGCTCGAGAGCGGCGCGGAGTGTGGGAGCGGCGACTCCTTCGACTTGTCCGCGTGCAAGCTCCGCTCGCTGGAGGGGCTGGAGCGGCAGGGCGTGTACCGCAGCGAGCTGCGCTTCGATGCCCGAGGGACGCAGGGCGTGCGCATGGCGACCCGCGGCGGAGGCTTCAAGCTGAACACCCGGGGCATTCCGGAGCAGGTCCAGGGGACGCAGGCCATCGCGGGCGTGTGGGACGCGCGGATGCTCCTCATCTCCAGCTACTCGCAGGACGAGGGCTTCTTCACCTTCGCGGGCTGCAACGCGGTGACTCCGCGCTCGCTGACGGGGTGCTTCTCGCGCTGTCGGCAGGGCGTGCTGGTGGAGTCCGGGACGTTCCGCGCCGAGCGCGTGGCCCGCTTCAAGGGCGAGCACGAAATCTCCGGCGGGATGCAGGTGGTCTCCGAGAGCCCGGTGGAGCTGGGCATGCCCGTGGACCTCCAGGTCCTCGGCGACTGGGCCTATGTCGTCTCGCAGGACAGCGCGGGGCAGGGCCCGGGGGGACTCACGGTGTTCGATGTCCACGAGCCCTCCGCGCCCGTGCAGGTGGCGCGGATGAAGCTCACGGGGGACTCCGACTGGCGCGGGGCGACGTCGCGGAACGGCGTGCTCTATGTCGCGAGCGCGAAGTCGGGCGTGGTGCTGTTCGACATCTCGCGGCCGGAGGCGCCCGTGTTCCTGCGCCGGGCGTTGGACAAGTCCGCGGGCGTGGGAATGGTGAGCGTGGACGGGGACCGGCTCTACGCGGTGGGTCTGGACGCCAAGGCCGGCACGATGATGTTCGACATCTCCACGCCCGCGGAGCCCAAGCTCCTCCAACACATTGTCTCCGGTGCTCGTTTGATGGACGAGCCCTCTTCCTCGCAGGGGCCCGTGAGCTACGAGGGGCGCCTGTATGTGAATCATCGGGGAGAGGGGTTGCAGGTCGTCGACACGCGCACGGAACCCGGGGTCCGGGTGCTGGGGCGCTACACGTATCCGCACGCCAACAGCCGCGCGAGCGCGGTGGGCACCTTCGCGGGGCGCACCGTCGCGTTCGAGAGCAGCCTGGGCGTGGGGGCTCGGCTGCGCGTGCTGGATGTCAGCGAGCCCCTGCACATCGTGAAGATTGGGGAGTACGGCCTGCGCGCTGTCGTGTCACCGCGCGCGATGGAGCTGCGCGGCTCACGGCTGTACCTGACGTACCACCAGGAGGGGCTGCGCGTGCTCGACGTGAGCAACCCCACGCTGCCGCGCGAGGTGGCGTACTTCAACAGCTTCCGCGAGACGGACGCGGGACGCGGGGACACACTGGAGGAGGGCGCCACCGGCCTCCAGGTGCCCGGGGATGGCCATGTCTACATCGTGGACACGGCCCGCGGGCTCATCGTGCTGACGGAACCACCGCCGCCGTGAGTCAGAGGCTCTGGAGGAAGGCCCTGAGCGGATCGAAAACAGGATGGGCCGGGTCGATGCCCTGTGGCTCTGTCAGTGCCTGGTAGAACCGGAGCGGGGACGGGAGCATCGAGAGGTAGGCGCTGAGCCACCCTTTGTCCCTGAGCGCCTGGGTGGGTTGAGGCGCGCCCGAACAGGCCACGAACGTGTTCACACACTGGGCCAGTTGCGGACTCCGGACCGCCTGCATGCAGAGCTTCTCGATGCTGCCGATCTGCTGGCCGTCTGGCGCGATGAACACTCCCAGCTTGCGCGGTTGCCCCGCCAACGCACCGTGAACGGTAGGCGTTCCTGGAGCCGCTCCCAGAATCTGTAGGACTTGCTGAGCAAGGGACTGCGCCTTGCTCGTGTCATCTTCCATGTCGAACAGGACGCCCACGCTGCGCGCATGACTGAAGCTCGGGGCCATGGTGGCGAGCCTGGCGAGGCTGGGCAGGTCTTCGCGCCCTTGCGCCTTCCAGGCCACCAAGCCGGCCCAGGTGGTCGGGCCCGCGACGGCCTCACAGAGCCGGAGTTCGTCGCCCCCTTCGACGAGCAACAAGCCAAACGGCTTCGTTGGGAATTGTGGATTCGGGGTGCGACTCATCCACGAATCTCCACGCCCATCCGCGACGCGGCTTCGACCAGGTTCCGGTCGTAGACTACAGCTTTCGTCTCTCGCTTTTGCTTGTCCAAGCGAATGACACGGAGCCCCTCATCGCCACGTGCGGCGAAGGCGCGGCATGCAGCCTGGACACATTCTTCAGAATGCGTCGTCGCGAAGATTTGTGCATCTCGAAAACGAGATGCCTCCGCAATCCAGCCCCAGATGGACTCCATCGAGCTGTGGTGGATCCCATTCTCGACTTCGTCGATGCAGACCACGGAGCGCTCTGGCGAAGCCAGCGACACCGCGAGTTCAAAGATTCGCTTCGCCCCTTCGCCCATCATGCTCAGTGGGAGAAGCCCATCATGCTCGAGGTCCACAAATACCGCGGCGCGCTCTCCCGTGGGGGCCAGCAGCTCAATCCCCGAAACACGCGCATTGATGAGACGCAAGAGGTCGACAACGGTGCCGCCACGCCCTTGCTGTTTCATCCTCGACAATGCTTGAACATCCGCAGCGCCGATTCTTGGGCTCGGCCCCATCCAGCCTGATCCGCTTGCGGAAATGAGGCGTGGAACCTCGAGCTTCGTTCCATCGAAGGCAATGGAGTGTTCCCCGCGAGTTCCTCGAGTAAAATTCCATTTCAGCGCCCACGACTTCTTGGCCCCGATGAGACTGTCTATTCCTGATGGAATAGCCTGTGGGCGCGCCGACACCTTACTCATCGACAGCTCGACCTGTTCGCCCCGCTCGTTGGCTCCCTCGGCATGAAAGCCTCGTGCCGCGTCCATCTTCCTGAAGACAGGGAGCCAGAAATCGTCGAAGTCCTCCACATTGGCATCCGGATGGCGGAGCAACTGCAGCGACATCAGCACCATCCCTGCATCCTCTGGCAACCGGAGCATCTCCAGCGCCTCCATCAGCGCCGTCTTGCCACTGTCGTTCCTACCGATGATGAGGTTCACACGGCCCAGCCCCTCCACATGGAGCCGTTCGATGCCTCGGAAGTTCTCAACGGTCGCGGACGTCAACATGGCTGGACTCTTAGCAGAAGCACACCCAAGCGGGCCTCCACTCACACCTCGATGCGGTTGCGGCCGTTGGACTTCGCCCGGTGCAGCCGGACGTCCGCGGCGCGCAGCAGGTCCTCCAGGGAGCCTCCGTCCACGGGCGCCTCCGCGATGCCCACGCTCAGCGTCACGTGGAAGGACTCTCCCCCGTCGCCGTCGAAGGTCATCTGCGCCACCTCCGCCATCGTGCGCGACAGAATCGCCTTGGCGCTCGCGGCCGTCTCTCCCAACAGCCCCACCACCAGCTCCTCCCCACCCCACCGTCCGCGCACGTCCTCCCGGCGGAAGCGCGAGCCCAACAGCCGCCCCAGCCGCGCCAGCACGCGGTCTCCCGCCAGGTGCCCGTACCGGTCATTCACCTGCTTGAAGTGGTCCACGTCCAGGAAGCACAGCGCCAACGAGCGATGCTGCCGCCGCGCCTCCGACAAGCGCGCCCGCATCCCCTCGATGAATGGCTTGCGCGTCAGCAGCCCCGTCAGCGCGTCCCGCTCCACCCGCTCCTTCGACAGCCGCGCCCGCTCCAGCCGCGCCTGCACCCGCGCCCGCAGCTCCTCCCTCAACACCGGCTTGGAGATGTAGTCGTCCGCCCCCGCCTGGAACGCCGCCAGCCGAAACTCCAACCCCAGGTGCGCCGTAATCAACAACACCGGCAGGTCCTGCCACGTCGGCGTCGAGCGCAGGATGCGGCACAAATCAAACCCGCTGGGCCCCGGCATCTGCACGTCCAACAACAACAGGTCCGGCCGATGCTCCGCCAACGACTCCATCAGCCGGTGCGCATCCCCCAACCCCACCACCTCCACCTGCTCGCTCGCCAGCGCATGCACCAGCGCGGAGATGGCCTCCGGGTCGTCATCCACCACCAGCACCCGCGCCCGCTCCGGACGCCGCGCCGCCACCAGTCGCTCCGCCGCCGCCACGAAGTCCGGCCCCGTGAAGGGCCTGGGCAGGAACATCGACGCCCCCGCGTGCGCCGCCACCACCCGCTCCTCCAGCCCTCCCTTCGCGCCCGTGAACACCAACGGCAACGAGCCCAGCCCCTCCGCCGAGCGCAGCAGGTGCGCCGCCTGCACGCCCCCCATCTCGCCCCCCAGGTGCATGTGGATGACCACGCCATCCACCCACTGCTTGCGCGCCAGCGCGAGCGCCTCGTCCGCCGTGCGCGCGCACAGCACCCGCACCACGTGCGAGCGCCCCAGCCGCTCCGCCTCCGCGAGCAACTCCGCGTCCTCGTCCACCACCAGCAGCACGCCCTCCGTCGGCAACACCGCCGGGGGCAGCTCCTTGTGCACCGGCATCACCGGCACCGACGCCGTCGCCGCCAGCTCGCGGAACGCCACGTCCACCATGCCCCAGTCCAGCCGGGCCCCATCCCCCCCGGCCCGCAGCGCGTCCTCGAGCCGCCCCGCCGCCAGGCTCACCTCGGAGAAGCCATAGCTGCCCGCCGTGCCGTGCAGCTTGTGCGTGATGATGGACGCCTGCTCCAGCGACTCGCGGTTGCCCTCGCGCGCCTCGCCCAGCAGCGTCTGGAGCCCCTCCACCTTGTCCTTCAGCCGCGCGCCGTACTCCGCGTTGAGCGCCACCAGGCTCGCCGCCAGCTCGTCGCGCAGCGGGTCCACGTCCGCCAACGCCCGAGGGCCCGTCGGCGGCGGCGGCAGCTTCTTGGCGAAGAGCTGATTCACCCAGAGGAACAGCTCCTCCGGCCGGTAGGGCTTGTGGATGATGCGCGCGACCTTCAGCTGCCGCGTCAACATCTCGTGGCTCTTCAGGTCCTTCCAGAACGCCGAGGCGAACAACACCGGCAGGTCCGGCAACGTCTTGCGCAGCTCGCGAATGAAGTCCGCCCCCGTCACCCCCGGCAACAGCCCGTCCACGATGGCCGCGTCCACCGGCATCTTCGACAGCAGCGTGCGCGCCTCCGCCGCCGTGCGCGCCGCCTCCACCCGGTAGCCCTTCTCGCGCAGGAAGGCGCCGACCAGCGTCTGAAGGTCCTTGTCGTCCTCGAGGAACAGGAGCGTCTTGGCTTCATTCATGAAACGACCCTTCTCTCTGATTCGCCGTCCTTGCGCGACAGCAATTCATTCAGCAGCTCACGCACGGAGGCCACCAGCTCCTCTTCCGAGGAGCGCGCCTTGCTCAAGTGCCGCGTCATCCCCAGCGTCAGCTGCCGCTGGTCCGCGCGCGACAAGTCCCGACCCGTGAAGACGATGAGCGGCGTGGCCCGCCCACGCCCCTGGCGCAGGATGTCCACCACCTCGAACCCGTCCAACCCCGGCAACCCCACGTCCAGCACGATGAGGTCCGGCCGCGTCTCACGCGCCAGCTCCACCGCGCTCTCTCCATCCGCGGCCTCGAACACCTGCACCGCCCCCAACCGCTCCAGTCGCGCGCAGATGACCCGGCGCGTGGCCACGTCGTCATCCACCACCAACACCCGCGCCTGCCCCGGCCGCCGCATCGCGTGGCGAAGCGCGCTGAGCAGCCGCGCCTCCTCCAAGGGCTGCGAAATCCAATCCACCCACAGCGCCGCGCCCACGCCCTCGCCCACCGACGAGCGGCCCGACAGCGTCACCACCGGCAGCTCATGCGTGCGAGGCTGCTCGCGCAGGCTCCGCACCCACTCCAGCGCCTGCCCGTCCGGCATCTGCGTGTCCAACACCACCGCGTCCGGAGACGACTCCTCCAGCAGCTTCGCGGACTCGGCCAGGCTGGACGCGCGCACCACCCGGTAGCCTTCCTGCGACAGGAGCCCCCTCAACAGCGAGGACAGCTCCGCGTCCGCCGTCACCACCAGCACCGAGTGCCGCGACGCGCTCAGCGCCGCCGCCGTCACCGCCGGATGCACCCCCGACGAGGCGGAGCGCACCGCCTCCAGCGCGAAGGTGAACGTGGAGCCCTGGCCCAGCACACTCTCCACCTCGATGCCGCCCCCGTGCTGGTTCACGATGGCCTGGGAGATGGCGAGCCCCAGCCCCGTGCCGCCCTTGGAGCGCGTGTCCGAGCCGTCCAGCTGCTGGAAGCGCGCGAACAGCTTCGTGCGCTGCTCCTCGGAGATGCCCGGCCCCTGGTCCACCACGCTGAAGCGCACCTGGCCCTGCCCCTCCAGCCGCGCGTGCACCGCCACCTCCGCGCCCGCGGGAGAGAACTTCACCGCGTTGGACACCAGGTTCGTCAGCACCTGGATGAGCCTGTCCCGGTCGCCCTTCACCTTGGGCGCCGCCTCCACCACCGGGCGCAGCGACACCCCCGCCGCGTCCGCCATGCCCTTCAGCCCGCTGAATGTCGCCTCCACCAGCTCATGCACGTCCAGCGTGGCCAGCTTCAGCTCCAGCTTGCCCGCCTCCATCTTCTCCAGGTCGAGGATGTCGTTGATGAGCCGGATGAGGCGCTCGGTGTTCGTGCGCGCGATGCGCACCATGTCCAGCGCCTCGGCCGGAATCTCCCCGACGATGCCGCCCTCCAAGAGGCCCAGGGAGCCTCGGATGGACGTGAGCGGCGTGCGCAGCTCATGGCTCACCGTGGAGATGAACTCGTTCTTCATCCGCTCCACCTCCTTGCGCTCGGTGATGTCGCGCACGAAGGCGGTGAAGCGCGCGGGGCCCGTCCCCGGCACGCGCGCCAGCGTCAGCTCCGCGGGGAAGGTGCTCCCATCCGCGCGCAGACACGAAGACTCGAGTCGCGTGGCATGGCCCGACGTGGAGCGCAGCGCCGCGGCCACCTCCTCGCGCTGTCCGGCCGGCAGCGACGCGGGCAGCGCCAGCGAGAGGAAGTCCCGCCCCACCGCCTCCCCCGCCGTCACCCGGAACACCTGCTCCGCCATGGGGTTGAGCTCGAGCAGCCGCCCCGCCTCGTCCACCAGGACGATGCCGTCCGGCGCCGCCTCCAGGATGGCCGCCTTGCGCGCCTCCGACACGCGCTGCTCCTCGCTGGCCCGCACCAGCGCCCGCCCCCGCTCCTCCACCCGCGTCTCCAGGTCCGCGTTGAGCGTGGCCAGCTCCGCCGACGCGCGCGACAGCCGCACCAGCACCACCACCACGTACCCGCCCAACAGCAGCGACACCGCGAAGAACACGATGCGCGTGCGCTCGTTGCCGCGCTGCGCCCGCTCGTGGAGCTGGAGGAACGTGGTGACGGCCCGCTCGGCCTGGGTGCTGGCGGAGCGCTCCAGCAGCGCCTGCATCGCGACGTCCGCCTCGCGCCGCTCGCCCCGCGCCTGCGCGTCCCGAGAGCGCTCCAAGAGCGCCCGGTTGTCCTCCAGCGCGCGCAGGTACGACTCCAGCGAGGCGTGCATCACCCGCTGCTCCTCGTCCGAGAGGAAGGACGGCAGCTCCCGCAGCGCCTGCGCGCGCGCCTCGAGGGCGTCGAAGGCGGAAGCGTCCGAGCCATGCAGCTCCGGCAGCCCCAGGCGGGAGCGCAGCGCGTCCTGCTCCAGCTCCGCGCTGGCCTGACGCAGCTGCTGCAGCCGCGTGCGGTAGCCGTCGTTCTGCGCCATCTCCCACGGACGGCCCACGACGAACAGGCCACACAGCATCAGCAGCGCCCCCACCGCCAGCGCCACCGAGCGCTTGGACAGGCGCGTCTGCCTCATCCCGGCACCAGCTTGCGGATCTCCTGCGGCAGCGTCATGGGGTCGAACGGCTTGCCGATGACCCCCAGCGCCCCGAGCTCCAGGTAGCGGGCCACCTCCTGCTTCTGCACCTTCGCCGTCATGAAGATGATGGGCGTGGCCGCGGTGGCGGGCTGCTCGCGCAGCTTCGCGAAGGTGGTGGGCCCATCCATGCCGGGCATCATCACGTCCAGGAGGATGAGGTCGGGCTGCTCCGCGGCCGCCTTGGTCAGCGCCTCGTTCCCGGACGCGGCCAGCACCGTCTCCCACCCGCCGACACGACCCAGACTCAGCTTGCCGATGGCGCGAATGTCTTCTTCATCGTCCACCAGCATCACCTTGCGCAGCGTCGTCATGGGGGGCACATCTCCGAGTCAGGGGGCGTGTGACTTCAACACGCGGCCCCACCCCATTCCCAGCCCCCCGCCGAGCGCCTAGCCCGTCTTGCGACGCTTCATCGCGCGCAGGGGCCTGGCCGGAGCGGCCGGAGGCATGACCGAGACGACGGCGTTCACCACGCGCGAGACGGCGCGGAGCTGCGAGGGCTGGAGGTCCCGCAGCTTGCGCGTCATGCGCCGCAGCTCCAGCGGGTCTTCCCGCTCCGGCTTGCGTGGCGTGACGGGCGTCACCGAGGCACCGCCCCGGCCCACGCCCAGCAGCGTATCCGAGGACACCTGGAGCACGTCACACAGCCGCTTCAGCGTTTGCGTACGAGGCAACATTCGCCCCCGCTCCAGCCGGCTGTAGACCTCCATGGCCATGCCCACACGCTCCGCCACGTCGCTCTGGGTCAGGCCCAAACGCAGGCGAGCAACACGCGCGGCACCACCCAGGATGGCCGCGAGCTTGTGGTCAACGGGCTCACGCATGATGGACGGAGCGTCGCACGGCCCCGGAGTGACGCAAGTTTCCCGTCCCCGAGTCCCAGGGCCCACGCGCCAGGGGAGGCCTCCCCCGCGTCAGCGGCGCAACAATCCCAGGGCCCCCTGGACCACCTGCGTCACGGAGCGGAGCTCCCCCGGCCCCAGCGCCCGCAGGACGCGCACCAGGCGGCGCAGGCCGGGAGGGTCCTCCGCCCGAGGCACCACCGCGGGGGCCACCTCCCGGGGCGGCGGCTCCCCCAGCCCCAGCAGCACGTTGGCGTCGATGCCCAACACCTGACACAGCCGCCGCAGCGTGGTGACGCTGGGCAACACCCGGCCCCGCTCCATGCGGCTGTAGACGTCCATCGCGATGCCCACGCGCTCGGCCACGTCCGCCTGGGTCAACCCCAGCCGAGACCGCGCCTCCCTCGCCGCCTTGCCCACGGTGCTGGCCAATTCCTCATTCATCGTCGTCGAGCCTCTTCACGGTCTCCCTGCCACGTCCCCCGACCGGTTGCCTACCCCACGAGGCACGAGACTACCCCAAATGATGGCAGACATGTTAAGGACCTCGTGGGTTGAGTATCCATGACATGTGTGGACATTCGCGCTGAAGCGCCCGTCGGGCTTCAACCTTGAAGGTCCTTCGTCTCATCTCCCTCCTCTGGAGGGGTGGGGCGACCAGGGGAGGAGGGACGATGAACGACCTTGATGCGATGCACCCTTTGTTGCTCCAGCCCTCGGAGGAGCTGGGAGCGCTGCGCATCATCCGGAGGCTGGCGACCGGTGGTTACGGCACCATCTTCCTGGCGGAGACCGAGACGCGCGGCACGGTGGCGCTGAAGTTCGCGCTGGAGGGCCCCTCCGAGAATGACGATGGCCGGGTGGATGCCCGCACGCGCCGGGAGGCCGGGCTGCTGCTCCACCTGGCCCACCCCAATGTCGTGGAGCTGCTGGGCTACCGCCGCTGGCCCGACGCGCACCACGGCTACCTCTACCTCATCATGGACTACGTGGAGGGCCCCACCCTGTCCCAGTGGGCCATCACGCCGCAGGCCACCCCGCGCCGGGCCACGGAGGTGTTCGCCTCGCTGGCCCTCACGCTGGACGCCATCCACCGCGCGGGCGTGGTCCATCGCGACCTCAAGGGGACCAACATCATCGTCCGGGCCTCGGACGGGCAGCCGGTGCTGGTGGACTTCGGTTCGGGGGACCACGCGTGCGCGCCGGCCCTCACGGAGGATCGCCTTCCTCCGGGGACGCCCAGCTACCGGAGCCCGGAGGCGCTGCGCTTCTGGCTGGGGACGCGCACGCCGGGCTCGCGCTACCGCTTCGTGCCCACCGATGACCTGTATTCGCTGGGGCTCGCCTTCCACGAGGTGCTCACGGGCACCCTGCCCTACCCCACCCACCTGCCGCCTTCCGCGCTGCTGGCCACCATCGAGTCCGCCCAGCTCAAGCCCCCGTCCGCCCTCAACCCCCACGTCCCTCCCGCGCTGGATGGCATCGTGCTGCGCCTGCTCAGCAAGTTCGCCGCGGGCCGTCACCCCAACGGGGCGGAGCTGTGCGAGGCGCTCACCCTGGCGCTGCGCCAGGCGGATGAGCGCTGGGACGTCCCCCTGTTTCCACCCCGCCCCCTCCACGAGGCCGTCACCGAGGAGGACGAGTCCCTCTTCGACGGCGACGAGGACGGACGCGAGATGCGCCAGTGGATGCGCTGGCCGGACCAGCCGGGCTCGGTGGTGGAGCCGGACGCGGGCCCGGCGGTGACACCCTCCACCCAGCCCGCACCGGTTCCACCGCACACCCTGGCCGCGTGGGTGTCCTGGCTGCGCCGGCGGCTGGACGTGCTGCGCGCCGCGCTCCGGGGCTGGAAGAAGCCTCGGGAGTAGCCCCGGGCCGCGGCCTTCCCCCCTCAACCCCAGAAGTCCATTCACTGACACTCAATCTCTGACATTCCAACCGCCTTGCCTTTCGTGTTACCTCAGGCATCCACCCACCCTCACCCAACATCCCAGGTTCTAAAACAGACCATGACGACGCCCGATACGACGACGGAGGATCCCCCCGGAGGGCAGCGACGGCCCCGGGTGCTGTTCAACGTGGGCGGCACGGTGTTCGAGTTCGTCCGCAAGCTGGAGGTCCGCTCCACCGGAGAGCTGCTGATGCTGGTGCGGCGGCGCTACCGCGACGGCCAGAGCGGCCTGGTGGTGGTGAAGCGGCTGCGCAGCCCCGCCACCTTCGTGGAGCGGCGCAGGCTGGTGGAGGAGGTCAGCCTGACGTTCCGCCTCAAGCACCCCAACATCGCGCAGGTGCACCAGATCAAGCTGTACCGAGGCTCTCCCCACGTGGTGATGGAGTACGTGGAGGGGCGCTCCCTGGACACGCTGCTCAACCTGGCGGCGATGCGGCGCAGGCCCATGACGGCCTCGCTGGCCGCGTTCGTGACGGCGGAGGTGGCGGAGGCGCTCCACCATGCCCACGGCATGGTGGATGACTGGAACCGGCCGCTGGGCATCGTCCACCGCGACGTGAGCCCTCGGAACATCCGCGTGGGGACCCACGGCGACGTGAAGCTGACGAACTTCACCGCCGCCTCGTCGCGGATGCCGGGGCGCGAGCTGACCAGCCGCCCGCTGGTGAAGGGCGACGTCGCGTATGCGTCGCCGGAGATGATGCTGCGCGAGCCGGTGGATGCGCGCTCCGACATCTTCTCCCTGGGGCTGGTGCTGCTGGAGCTCCTCACCGGGCGGCACCCGCTGTCGCTGGAGGAGTCGGAGCCCCCGCCCCTCCCGGAGGGCCTGACGCTGGAGGCCCAGGGGCCCACCTGGATGCCCGTGGAGGAGGTGGCGGCGCGGATGCTGAGCCTGACGCCCGAGCAGGTGGCTCGGCTGGTCGCGGGCATCCCGGAGGGGCTGGCGGCGGTGGTGCGGCGAGCGCTGCGTCGCGACCCCGCCGAGCGGTTCCAGTCCGCCGAGGAGATGGGCTCCGTGCTGCGAGGCTGGCTGCGCGTCCAGGCCCCCAGCGGCCACGGGCGGCACGAGACGGCCGAGGAGGTGGCCCGCGTGGCCGTGGAGGCCACCCTGCGCCGCAACCAGGCGGAGCTGCTCGAAGGGGGCCTGCACCCCGAGGGCCTCACGGCGGAGGAGGCGTCCGTGTCGCTGGAGCCGGGGGCGCCCCCGTCCCCGGAGGCTCCGCCGGACACCGCGGACGCGCTGGCGCGGGAGTCCGCCCGGGTGTTCGGCGTGCCGGGGCTGCGCGGGGTGACGCACTCGCGCGCGGGGGAGGACGGGCCTCGGAACACGGACGTGGAGGTGGAGGTGGAGGTGGAGCCCGAGGAGGACCCGGAGGACCCCTCCGAAATCTAGGCCCGCTCGCCTGCCTTCCCATTTTCGGTGGCTGGGTTGCGGCGGGCATTCCCCGTCACGACCGTAGTCAGGCGGAGGATTGCATCATGGCGAAGGACCCGCGACGACAGCCCGCCCCCCAGCCCATCGAGGACTTCTACGGACGCTCCATCGCGCTCCAGGACGAGGAGCTCCCGGAGCCCCCCGAGGACGACGACGCGCCAGACACCCCCTGGCACGCGCATCCCATGAACCCCGCCGAGCGCACCCCTCGGGCGATTCTCGACGACATCCCTGACGGAGATGGCCCGCGCAGCGACGCGGGCACCAATCCGCTCCCTGACCTGTACTGGACAGCGTTCCCCGGGGCCCTGGAGGAAGAGAAGGATTGAGGGCCGCGGGGACCTTCCACGTCCCCTGGCTCGAGCCCGTCCGCGCGCCCTGGCGCCCTCGCGGACGGGCAACCTGGCGGCGTGTGAGCGGGCCTCCGGGCCCCGGGACTCGCCGCCATCCGCGCCGTCCCGCTGCTCGACCCGCCGTGTGACGTCTCATCCGTCGCGTGCGACCTCCGCGCGGATGGACGGGCGCTGTTTTCAATCACTCACGCGGCCAATCGCATGTCAGCCCCCCTCTGTAGTGTGTGCTCATTCGCCAGCATCCAGGGGGAGGAACTCCATGGCGGAAGTGCGTGAACTGCCGCGTGTGTCCGTGAACAAGCTGGGTGAGTACCTCATCGCCACCCCGGCTCGTCGCAAGCGCATCATCTACGACCAGAAGCACCCACCCGAGCAGCAGTACCTGCGCTACCCCGAGGCGTCCCACGCGATTACCGACTTCCTGTGTCGCGACCTGGACCCGGCCATCCTCCGCGAGCACCAGCGGCGCTTCGCGTGCAGCGTGCCGCAGTCGGAGTTCGAGGCGCAGCGGCTGCATCTGTGCTCGGAGGCGCTGGAGCGCTTCGCGGACCTGGCGCCCTGGCTGGGGCTGGAGGACACCATCGTCAGCGCCGTGGGTGCGGAGCCTCCCGTGCTGGAGATGGCGGGGGTCACCATCAGCGTGCGTCCGGAGGTCGTCCTCCAGCGGATGGACCGGAACGGCAATCCGCGCGTGGGGTTGATGAAGCTCTACTTCTCCAAGCACCACCCGTTGGATGAGCGCTCCGGGCAGTACATCGGGACGATGTTGCAGCGCTTCGCGGAGCAGCACTTGTGCCAGCTCGGTCCTTCGGACCACCGCATGGTGCAGGTGGTGGATGTGTTCGCGGGGACCATCTTCACGGCGCCGCGGGCTCACATCCGCCGGCTGAGCGACGTGGTGCTCGCGTGCGAGGAGATTGCGGAGCGGTGGGCGGTGCACTGATTCAGGGGTGAAGCCAGACGTGCGGTGGGTTGTCTGGCTGGTTTCGTGGCGGTGCGTGTTTCGTGGCGCGGGTTGAACCTGCCAGGCGTCCTGCCGGGCATGGCGGTGTGGGTTGGTGGTGGGCGAGGGCATCGCCAGCCTTGAGGGCATGGCTCAGCGAAGCATGGACAGCGGTGGGGATGAGCGGCGCGGGGCCTTGCGGCCTGAGCTCGGCCTCGAGACGGTGCGGCCGGCCGACGCGGCGCCTCCTGGCTCGCGCGAGCGGGGTGAGTCGGATGTGTCGGGGTGGAATCCCGCGCGGGATGAGCTGTCGTCCGTGCGCGAGGGGCGGTTCCATCGTGCGGCGACGCTGCGCATGGCGCAGGTGCGCACGGACGTGGATGACCGCGACGTGGCTCGGAGCGATGCCGAGTGGGCCACGGGCGGCGTCGGACGCGGCCCCTATGGGCGGGATGACCGGGATGACCGGTACGCCACGGGCATCGGTCCTCGGCGGAGCATGGGGGACCAGGACCACGAGCTGGCGCCTCAGCCGGCGGAGTATCGGGCGTGGGACCGCACGGGGTATGGCGGTGAGCGGCCGGTTCGAGGGGAGGGAGTGGCGGCTCGGGAGCTCCGGCCCGCGCAGTCTCGGGCGCCGTCTTCGGAGCGGAGCTGGCACCGGGAGCCGCTGACGGCGCGTGAGGTGATGACTCGCGAGGTCCGCACGGCGCGTCGGGACAGCTCGCTGCGGGAGGTGGCTCGGCTGATGCGGGAAGAGGACCGAGGCATCATTCCCGTCGTCGATGAGCGCGGGCGGCTCGTGGGGCTCGTCACGGACCGGGACCTCGCCTTGCGTGCCTTCGCGGGGGGACAGCCTCCCGAGCAGCTCCGGGTCTCGGATGTGATGACGGAGGATATCGACGCCGTCACGCTGGATGAGCCGCTGCTCGCGGCCCTGGCGCTCATGACGCGCCGGCAGCTTCGCCGCATCCCGGTCATCGAGCACGATGACCGCCTCGTGGGGGTGCTGTCGTTGAGCGACATCGCGGAGCGTGCTGATACGGACGAGGAGCTTCAGCGCGCGCTGGCGCGCATCTCCTCTCGGCGCTCGTTCTGGACGCGACTGCGTTGAGGGAGTGAGGGGCCGCGCCTCGGCGACCGCGGTGCTGCCGTCGCTCGCGCTGGAGGCGAGCGACGCTGCGTCACCCGGGAGCTGGCCAGCTGATATGTGCTGGCCCGCTCCACGGATGGGGTTGGGCGGGACTCCCGCAGGTTCGTGAAAGTGAGCCTGCGGGATTGAGTTCAGGGACGAGGTGGCGGGGGCATGTACAGCTCCACCGCATTGAGCTCCGGATCTAGTTCGCTATTCCCCAGCCCACCCGTGACGAGCACATTGCCCGAGCGGAGCAACGTGGCCCGATGGAAGGCCCGCTTGTTGAGCATCGCGGCACCTGGAGGGCTCCAGCCAGCTCCCGGGCTATAGATTTGAACTACATCCAAGGAGTCCATGATTCCTTTCGTCCCCCCGGCCACCAGCACATCCCCTGAGTCAAGAAGCGTCGCGGTATGGTGGGAACGAGGCACGTTCAATGTGCCCGCACTCGCCCAGTTCGACCCCAGGCTGTTCTCAGAGAGGATATCCGTTTCGGCCCAGTAGACCGTCAACGCCGCGTTCACCGACCCAGCCACGAGTATCTCGCCATTGTTCAACCGGGTGACGGAGTGTCCAACGCGAGGAACCTGGGAGGTTGCGGCAATCGCTGTCCAGGATTTGGTGCTGTGTTGATACAAATCCGAGGTCGTCACCCCCGCGGACCCACCCACAGCCAACACCCGATCACCGCTTATCTCCGTGGCAACAACCCTGTGACGCCCAGCTGGCAGAGTGCCCCGGGTGGACCACTTGTTCAATTCCGGGTCGTAGACCTCCACGGATTCGACGCTGGCGGTTTCAGCCGTTCCACCTCCGATGACCAGGACTTCGCCAGAGGCGGACAACCGCACCGCATCGTGGCCATAGCGCTCAGTGGATAGGGGCGCAGCCTCTGACCAAGAGCCACCGTTCGCGGGGTCATACAGCTCAACGCTCTTCAAAGGCTGCCCGCTCGCATTGTTCCCACCCACAATCAAGACCTTGCCATTTCCCAACAAGGTCGCGGTGTGCCGAGCCCGAGCAACTTTCAGATAGCCAGCACGGGTCCACAGGTTCAGAGCCGGGTCGAAGATTTCGGCACTCTGAATCACGGGCCCCGAAACGTTCAGGGACGAGCTCCCACCTACCACCAGGACCTTGCCGTCCTTCAAGCGGGTGGCCGTGTGAAAAGCTCGCGCATCCTTCATCGAGGCGCGTGGGTTCCAACCTAGATTCAGGGGGCCTAGATCCGGCGGGCCTGAATCAGGATCTTCAACACCACCTCCGTCCGGGTCCGGCTCCTGACCTCCGTCCGGGTCCGGCTCCTGACCTCCGTCCGGCCGTGGGGTCTGACCCGCGTCACCCGCGTCACCCGCGTCCGCCGCCCCTTCCCTGCATCGCTCGGGGTTGTCCTTGCAAAACCCCTTCTTCGCCTCATCCACATCGAGGCACCCACCCAGCTGAAGCCCCACCACCGCCATCACCGCCATCACCGCTCGAATGCCCAGCTTCACGGCCACCTCCCGCTCACAAAGGCAGACGTTCCATCCGTCCCCACCGAGAGCATGGGAGGCTCCTCGGGCCCGCCCAGCAGATACATCCCCGCGGCCACCCCCAACCCCACCGCGCTCCCCACGAACAAGCCCACGCCCACCGACTGCATGGAGCGCGCGCGCCTGGCCACCGCCTCTGCCTCTTCCACCGACGCGAGCTTCGAGGACGGCCCCAGCTTCCCCTTCTCGCTCGAGGCGAGGAGCCACATCACCCCGCCCCCCGCCGCCAACGCGCCCCCCGCGACGGCCGGAATCCACGCCCTCTGCCGCATCGACTTCTCCACCACCGGTGGAGGAAGCGGCGGCGTCAGCGGATTCACGAGGTCCTTCTTCTCCGCCTGCTTCGGCTCAGGCGGAGGCGGGGGCTTCGGGTACTCCCCTCGTCGGGCCAGCTCCTTCTGGACCTTGGCGCGCACCTGCTCGAAGCGCTTCTTCAGCTTGGGCGACACATTCAAGGGCAGCTCAGCGTCCGGCTGCAGGAAGAGCGCGGACTTGAACGCCGCCTCCGCATCCTCCTGCCGCCCCTTGCTCAGCTCCGCCAGGACGACGCCCTCATACAGGGACACGGCCACGTCATCCTCGGGCCCCTGCGAGACCTTCTTCACACGGGCGATCTGCTCCAACGCACGCTCGTACGCGAGGTCATCAATCAATCGGTGGATGGAGAGCAGGTAACGCCGCACATCGGCGGAGACCTCTGCCCTCACGCCCAGGGGCAATAACAGCACCCCCAGCAGCAACCCCACTCCCCAGGCATTCCTGCACTGGGAGAGTTTTTCGGTCATTCCGGTAGTTGGCATGGATTCCATCTTTCTTGGAGATCCATGCTCGATTTCCGGGAGGCGTACAAGAGCCGCACCGTGTCCTCGACGCCAGTGAAAGCGTCAAGGACTCACATGCAGGGCCCGCAATCCCTGCTCAACGAACGTTCGACACCACCACCGCGTCCGCCGTCTCCGTCACGGTGAACTTCTTCAGTGGCCGCGTCGCCGGCCGAGCAGTCACCTCACCCTGCGCCGAGAAGGTGGAGTCGTGGCAATAACAGATGAGGTCGAGCTGCTCCGGACGCGAGGACACCTCACAGAAGTTGTGAGTGCAGACAGAGTCCACCGCCGACAACGAGCCGTCCTGGAGCCGGAAGACAAAGATGCGCTTGCCGTACCCCCCCGGGACACCTTCCACCACGCTGCCATTGTCCTTCAGCTTGGGGAACTGCGCGAAGGGCAGACGAACCTCGCCATCCACCGCCGAGGGAAAGCCCCCCTCGCCCGCACGCAGGTCGATGGTCAGCACCTGGGTGCCCGTGTTGAACCGGGAGGTGAACTTGCGCAACCCCACCGTGGCCGGCCGCTGCGTCACCGCCCCATCCACCGGATTGAACTTGGACAGATGGCACGGGCACACGACCTCCCGCCCATCGAACCCGAGAGGACAGGCCGCATGCGTACAGAGGGCGGACAGCACCGAGTACTCGCTGCCCCCCGTGTGCGTCACCAGCAGCGGCGTCGTCTCGCCATCCACGCGAACGGTGATGGCCCCACCCTCCCGCTCCAGGTCGGGGTAGCGCGACACCAGCAGGTCCACCACGCCCACGTCGCTGGCCGACACATCCGTCACCGGCGCGGGGTCGATATCCGGCGCGCACCCAGGCAGCGCCGTCGCCGCCGCACCCGCCGCGCCCGTCCCCAGGATTCCCTTCAAGAAGCCACGTCGAGAAGTGCTCACGCGCCCTCCACCACGAAGACCAGCGCCGGCTCGAGCACCAGCTTGTCATCCACCTTCACCATCAGCAGCGACGGACGCTCCACCTTGTACGCGTCCAGGCTGATGTCGAAGGAGCCCTCGGTCGTCACCTCCGTCGCGGACTTGAACACCACCGTCAGCGGCACCTCCACGTCCTGCGTCACCCCGTGGAACGTGAGCTTCCCCTTGAGCGTCACCGGCACCTTCGCCGGGAAGGTCGTGGGCATCGTCACGCCCTTCGCCACGCCCTTGAAGTCCACGATGGGGAACTTGGCCATCTCCGTGACTTCCATCATGTGGGCGTCACGGTTGCCATTGCCCGAGTCGAAGTCCTTGATGTTCGCGCGCACCGCCACCTGCAGCGTGCCGTCCGGCATCAGCCGGGCCTTGCCATCACTGGGCTTCGCCTTGCCCACCACCTCGTGCGCCGGGTGATGCAGCTTGTACGTCAGCGAGCTGGAGTCCTTCTTCAACGCATACGTCTTGGCGCTCCCCTGGGCCAGCACGGGCAAGGACAGCAACAAGGTGGTGAGCAGCACGAGTCGTCGAGCAGTCATATCCCTCTCCAGGAAACTCGAATCCGTCCCCAGTGCCCAACGGCCCCGGGGCGCGAAGATTCAGAAGAACAGTGTGAAGACACCCGCCGACACCGCGCCCAGGGTGGTGTACCCGACGACCTGGTGCGCCGTGGCGAGGTCCGTCTCCGACAACTTCCCATAGCGGTCCGTCGCCAGGATGCCGAGGATGACCTGCGCCACCATCCCCGCCGTCGCCAGCGACATGAAGATTTTGTGGAACGTGATGGTGTCCCACTGGAACTCCTCCTTCTCGAGCGGGTCCGGCGCCAGCAGGCCCAGCATGCCCACGGAGGCGAACACCGCGGCGGTGCCGATGGCGAAGCCTCGGTGCACGCCCAGGAGCGTGCGGTCATCTCCACCGCCCCGGAAGGAGTCGTTGAACTGGAGCTGCCCCAGCACCGTCGTCGTCACCAGGCCCGCGGCCAGCGCGAAGCCCAGGCCCTGATGCAGCTTGAGCATCGTGCGGCGGCGCTCCAGGGCCTCTTGCAGCTCCGGGTCGACCTGGGCCGCGGCGGCGGCCTCGGCGGGCTCCAGCAGGTCGAAGTCCAGCCCGGGGTCCTCGGCCGGGGCTTCCGACTTGGGCTCGAGCGAGGGCGCTGACTTCGGCGCGTCCGAGGGCGGCTGCGTCCGGCTCTGGGCGCGCGCGGTGGTGGTGGACAGCATGGACAGGATGACGAGGACAGCGGCGAAACGGTTCATCGGTGGATATCCCAGAAGGAGGCGCGACGAGAGCGCGAGGTCGAGGCGCGGAAGCACTCGGAGACTGCCTGCATGGGTGAGCGCGGAAGCATGTTCCCTGCGAGAAGAGAGGACTTCGGCCGCCGAGACTCCGGGCTCTGGGACGCAAGGTACCGCCACGCTTCACGCAGCGGAAGACGATTGAGGGGTGGGCCTGTCTGTCCGACAGCCACCTTCCTCCGGACTCCAGGTCGGAAGTCCTCGGCCCGTGTGTTCACTGGCCATGTGCGGGACTGACTGGCGTAGGACACTCATTCCGCCGGAGCCGGAAATCCGGCCTCGGATGCGTTTCAGTGGGACCGGCTCGGGGTGTCACCTGCGCCGTCGGGCCGCCGCGCATGGAGAAGCATTCGTCCGTCAGCCTCCGCATGCCCCTGCCCGAGGAGGGACAGGGTTCGGGGGTGGAGTTGCTGGCGGAGAACCGCCGCGCTCGAGCCAGCGCCGAGCTCGCCAGTGCGCGCATGCGCAGCCTCCAGTCCCTCACCCTGGCCCTGTCCGGCGCCCTCACCTCCGAGGACGTCGCCCGCGCCGTCGTGGTGGAGGCCGTGCGCACCCTGGAGGCCGTGGCCGGGGGCCTGTACCTGATGAATGTGCCAGGCACGTCACTGGAGCTCGTCCACTCCGTGCGCTGTCCCCCCGCGGTGGAGGCCGCCTTCACCCACGTGGCCCTGACGGCCCGGGTCCCCGTCGCCGAGGCCGTGCGCACCGGCGCCCCCCTGTGGCTGACGGACTTCGCCACGATGGCCAAGCACTTCCCGGAGACCGCCGCGGCCACCCGCCCCACCAGCGGAGACATGTCCGTGGCGTGTCTGCCCCTGTTCACCCGCGCGCGCTCGGTGGGCTGCCTCATCTTCGTCTGGGGGCTCGCCCACGACTTCGACGAGGAGGAGCGCGCCTTCATCGACATGCTGGCGCAGCAGGCCACCATGGCCCTGGAGCGGGCCCGACTGCTCGCCGCCGAGCGCAGCCAGGTGGAGCGCGTGGGGCTGCTCCAACACGCCACTGCGATGCTGGCCACCTCGCTGGACCTGGGCCACACCCTGCGCGGCGTGGCCCTGGGGTTGGTGCCCACGCTGGGCGACCTGTGCATCATCGACGTGCTGGGCCCGGACCATGAGGTGCGCCGTCACTTCCACGCCGCCACCCCGGAGTGCTCGGGCCTGCTCGCCGCCAGCCGCTGGCACCCGCCCGAGCGTCCGGGCACGCCCATCTGCGCGCTGGCCAGCGGGCTGACGGCCTTCCACCCCAGCGTGGACGCCTTCTGGATCGAGGGCACCTCCTGCGGCCCCGAGCAGCTCTCCCTGCTGCGGACCCTGGCGCCGACCTCGTGGATGTCCGTGCCGCTGGAGACGCCGGAGGGCGTGCTGGGCGCGCTGACCCTGGGCCACTGCCTCTCCGGCCGGCACCACACGAGCGAGGACCTGGCGCTGGCCGTGGAGCTCGCGCGGCGGGCCAGCGCCGCCGTGCAGAACGCCCACCTCTTCCACCAGACGCAGCAGGCCCTGCAGCTGCGCGACGAGTTCCTCGCCATCGCCAGCCACGAGCTGAACACGCCGCTGACAGCCCTCAAGCTGCAGCTCTCCCGACTGCGGCGCATGTCCGCCGACGAGGATGTGCAGGCACGCACCTCGCTGGCGGTGCAGCAGGTGGACCGGCTGGGGCGACTGGTTCGCGAGCTGCTGGAAGTGGCGCACCTGTCCGAGGGCCGCCTGCACCTCACCCCCGAACCCGTGGACCTGGTGGACGTGTGCCGAGGCGTGCTGACGCGCTTCACCGAGGAGCGTGAGCGCGCGGGCGCCACCATCTTCCTGCACGCCACGGGCGCCGTCCCAGGCCGGTGGGACCACTCGCGCGTGGACGGCATGGTGACGCACCTGGTGTCGAACGCGCTGAAGTACGGACTGGGGCGCCCCGTGGAGGTGGAGGTGTCGTGCGTCCCCGGTGACCTCGCGAGGTTGGTCGTGAAGGACCGGGGCATCGGCATCCCCGCCGAGCAGCTCGCGCACCTCTTCCAGCGCTTCGGCCGCGCGGTGCCCCTGCGCCACTACGGTGGCTTCGGGTTGGGGTTGTGGTTCTCCCGGCAGGTGGTGGAGGCCCATGGCGGGCACATCCACCTCGAGAGCGCTCCGGGGCTGGGCACGACGGTCACGGTGGAGATGCCTCGGACGCCCGCGTCGTCCTGACGGCTCCGCGCTCAGTGCCCCTGGGCCCGGCCCCACTCCTCGCGATTCCAGCCGTTGCGCTCGTAGTTCGTGCGCCGGGCTTCGGGCAGCGCGTCCCAGGTCAGCCCTCGGCCCAGCTCGGGAGGCGCATCGAAGAGGCCCACGTGGTGGCGGTCGACGGCCTCGACGGCGCTTTGGCTCTCGAGCCCCTTCATGTCGTAACCCAGCCGCACCTCGCCCTTGCTCGCGCCTGCCTCCACCTTGGCGAAGACGCCGCCTCCGAACTCCGCCTCCTTCAGGTTGAGCGTCGCGTAGCTCCCCAGGTGCTTGCCCGCGCCCATCGCGAGCTTCAGCTCTCCGTCCGTCGACTGACTCACCTTGAGAATCCCCAGGTCCAGCTTCACCTCGGACTGCACCTCGCCCTTCGAGTCGCGGGACATCTTCACGGCCACCGGGCCTCCCTTCAGCTCCATCCCCGTCTTGGCCTTCAGGTCCACCTTGCCGCGCGAGTCGAGCCGCCCTTCGCCTCCCAGCTGGAGGCTGGCGTGAGTGACCTCCGCCTTCCCCTTCAGCGCGAAGGTGCCCGCGGAGCGCTCACCGAGGAGCTCCCGCTGTTTGACGTTGATGGCCTGGTAGACCCAGTTCAGGGACCCGGGGGTTCCCACGGAGTTCCTCCATCGCGCGGCGATGTCCTCGCGCGAGGGGTCCCTGCGGTCCAGGCCCAGCACCGAGTCAGGCAGCTTCGCTTCCTGGGGGGCGCCCAGCTTGCGCAGCTCGGGGAGGTTTCGGGCCTCCTCGACGGCCTTCACGTAGCGGCCGAGATAGGCCGCGTGCGCCGCGTGGAAGGACCGCCCCGCGGCGATGGCGTGGGACTCCACGGCCTGGCGCAGGGAATCGGGGAGCGCCGAGTCGTCACGGAAGAAGTCGGGCCGCCCCGGGAAGGCCAGCGGGCCCGAGGCCGGTGTCCCGGCGAGCCGCTGGAGGACGCCCTTGGATTCGGCTTGATGCAGGAACGACTGACGCGCATCGGGGGACTGCTCCGCGAGATACGTCTTCAGCAGCCCCTCTCGCTCCATCCGCTCCAGCGTGGCGCGGTAGTCCGAGGGCTGGAGTTGTCCGAGCGCCGCGTGCACGGTCCGCACATCCGCGTCACTCACCTTCCAGTCCGCGAGGCCTCGGGTCAGCCGTGATCGAAGCTCCGCGTAGGCGTCCGAGGGGACTTCGCCGCTTCGTGCCTTGGGCCTTCCGCCCAGGGCCAACAGCTCTCCGGCGGAGAGCGTCGTCTGGCCTCTGCGGCCCGACGCAGGAGGTTCGCTGGAGCGTCGCGGGGCCGAGGGGAAGAGGCTCGCGGCGTAGGCTTGGACTTCGTTGCGCTCACGGGGGGTCGATGGGCTGGGGTTGGGAGACGGGGGCGCGTCGGGCACCGTGTCGAGGGGAATGGCCGTGCTGCCTGATGAGTCGATTCGAGACATGGGCTGACTCCGGAAGGAACCGCCGGCCCCTCTGCACCGAACACACCAACAACGGGCTCCGAGTCAGGGACGGACTTGTGCAATGCCCGAGGCATCGCGCCGCCTGGACGCGGAATCCCTTGCGATGGACGTGGGGGCTCGCGCCTTCTCTCCTGGAGAGTCCTTGCCTGCCTGGAGGGGTGCCTGGTTGTCGGCTACACCTCGCGAGTAGGCGGGTTGGTCCCTCACCCTCCCACGGCGCTTGTGCCCTCACGGACCTTTCGTTAGGTCCGAGCCATGTCCGCTGAATCCTCCGTCGCGCTCCCTCCCGCTCGCCTCACGCAACGCCCCGGCTTCTGGGCCGGCATCGCCGTCATGGCGCTGGGCATCTCGGCGGCGGCTGGGTTCTCCCTGCTGCGTACGAACAGCGAGCCCCTGCCCCAGCTCGGCGCGCTCCCGGACTTCGCCTTCACCCGGCAGGACGGACAGCCCTTCGGCAGCGCCCAGCTTCGCGGGCATCCGTTCATCGCCAACTTCATCTTCACCCGCTGCCCCACCGTCTGCCCGGCCTTCACCCGGAAGATGGCGCACGTGCAGCAGAGCACCGACTCCCACGGGACCCACCTCCAGCTCGTGTCGTTCTCCGTCGACCCGAAGTACGACACGCCCGAGCGCCTGGCGGAGTACGGAAAGCTCCATGGCGCCAACTTCACCCGCTGGAGCTTCCTGACCGGGGACTACGACGTCCTCAAGGACACCATCGTCCAGGGCTTCAAGGTCAGCATGGGCCGCGAGCCCGGCTCCGCCGAGGATGATCTGCTCTCCATCTTCCACGGCACCCACTTCGTCCTCGTGGATTCGAAGGGGCAGATTCGCGGCTACTACGACAGCGCCGACAGCGAGTCGACGGATCGCCTCCTGCGGGATGTGAAGCGGCTCGTTCGCGAAGAGGGTTGATCAGCCCCGCTGCTCCGCCAGGGCTGGGCGGCTCGCGGATTCGTTGGATCACAAACCTCACGACGGGTACGAGTCGCCGCATCGGCTGACCGTCACGCGGTTCTGCTCGCCACGGCCACTCATGGCTCGCTCCCTGCTCCGAAACGCCTGAAGGCGCGCCCTACTCTCGCGGGGAGTCGTCGCGCTCCCGCCCCCCGTCACGCCTCGCAGGGGGCCCACCTTCGGGTTTGCCGCGCCACCACCTGGTGCCCTGCGGAAACGCCGAGAGGCTGACCTCCTCGCGCGGGGCGCCCGCCTTCTGGCCACCGCCCCCCTTGCGGCCCCAGATGCCGAAGGCGGGCCTCCTCTCTCGGCGGTCCCTCCTTCTCTGCCCTCGCGCCGTCACCCTGTGCCCCAGAAACACCGCGAGGCACACCCACGCCCTGCCGCCCTGTGGCCCAGAAACGCCGAAAGGCTGGCCTCCTCTCGCGAGAAGCCAGCCTCTCTGCCGTCACCCATGCCCCAGAAACGCCGAAAGGCGGGCCTCCTCTCGCGAGAAGCCAGCCTCTCTGCCGTCACCCATGCCCCAGAAACGCCGAAAGGCTGGCCTCCTCTCGCGAGAAGCCAGCCTCTCTGCCGCCCTGTGCCCCAAAAACGCCGAAAGGCCGGCCCCACTCTCGTGGGAAGCCGGCCTTCGGACTCGCCTACCACCGCGCCGAGGCGCGAGGGATTAGCGGATGAGCGCCGCGTGCTGGTGCGCCATGATGTTCTGGAGGTTCATCTGGCCCAGCGGGTTGTTGGCGAACGCGCCAACCTTGTCCGCCGCCGTGCGCACGCCCTGCGCCAGGTTGGTCAGGTCAGACACCTTGGAGGTGACCTGCGCCATCGCGCCGATGCCGCCGATGGGGCCGGAGCCGAGCAGCGCCGTCGCGCCCTGCTTCATCAGACCCTCGACCACCGGGGCCAGGAACTTGCCCAGGAAGGGGATCTTCTTGACCTGCTCGCTGATCTTGTTGGTGATCGGCGCAATGGCCTCGCTGGCCGGCTTGTTCAGGAAGTTCAGCGCCTGCTGGCCGATGTTCGCGATGCCGCCCGCAACCTTGCTGACCGTCTCGGCGACCTTGCCGACAATCTCGAGGGGCTTCTTGAGGATGTTGGTCAGCGGGTTGTTCTTGAGGAAGGAGAGCATTGCGGCACCTTGAGAAGAAGAGTGGAGGAAGGCGGGGGATTTAGGGCGAAGAAGAGACTCGAAGTGATTCTCGGCGGGTCGTCGGAAATGTTTCTCGCGGAATTTCCGGCGCAATTTTCCCGGGGTTCCGCTTCCCCGGGCAGAGCCCTCAGGCCCTGCCACCACCACCGCGCTTGATCTGGTCCAGCATCGACTGGCGCGACGCGGCATCCTGCGGCTGTGCGGGCGTCGCCTGGTCCGCGGGAGTCGACGCGTTCAGGGCCGGCTTCCCCGCGTTCCCCTTCTGCTCGAACTTGGAGGCCTCGAAGTCCGGCACGGACCCGGGCAGCTCGCCCTTCATCCCGCGGATGATGAGGTCGGCGGCCTCGTCGGACGTCACCGGCGTGATGCCGTTCTTGCGCAGCTCGTCGTCCGAGACGATGGCCAGCTCGGGCTCCAGGCTCTTGTCCTGCGCGTACTTGAGGACCAGCTCCACGTAGTCCTCGAGCTTCATGTTGACCGCCGTGGCGATCTTCTTGGTCTCCTCGTCGGCCAGGAGCTCGGCGCGGACGACCTCGATGGGCCGCGAGAGATCGTTCTTCGGCTTTGCCTCAGCGTTTTCCTCAGACATGTGGCTCTCCAAGAAGAGTGAACGTGGGCGGGACTCTAGCCCAGTTTTCCGCGTTCACACATTCCCGTCCCCGGAACTGCCCCCGTCCCCGGACAGCACGCGCTGGTAGGTCTCCAGGTCCGCGTCCGAGAAGAGCACCACCGTCACCTTCTCGAGCGACGGCATCCGCTCCAAGGCCTTCCGGATTTCACCCAGGGCGATGCGGGCGGCCCGCTCGATGGGGAACCGGTACACCCCCGTGGAGATGGAGGGGAACGCCACCGTCCCGAACCCCTGCTGCTCCACCAGCGCGAAGACGCTCTGGTAGCAGCGGGCAAGCAGGGCCGACTCCCCGTCCGCCCCACCTCGCCAGACAGGCCCCACGGTGTGGATGACGTGACGTGCGGGCAAGCGGTACCCCCGCGTCAGCCGCGCCTGCCCCGTGGGACAGCCTCGCAACAGGCGGCACTCGGCCAGCAGCTCCGGCCCCGCGGCGCGGTGGATGGCACCATCCACCCCTCCGCCCCCCAGCAACGCCGAGTTCGCCGCGTTGACGATGGCGTCCGCGTCGACCCGGGTGATGTCGCCTCGAATCAGCTCCAGCCTCATGGGAGTCCTCCGCGCACCTCGAAGTGGGCCACCGACGACGACACCGGGGGCGGCCTCCCTGACGAGCACGGCGCGCGGAGGCCAGAGCCCACCTCCGCGCCACACCCCACCGCTTCAGCGCGGGACCGCGTTGCGTGCGGCTGGCTTGCGCGCGCTCGACACCGTCTTGCGTGTCTTGGGCAGCGTGCGCGTCACCGTCCCTGGGCGGCGAGCCTCCGCATCCGCGCGAGCCTTCTCCTCCGCGGCCTTCACGGCGGCGGCCTTCAGCGCGAGCTGCTCCGCCTGGAGCGACCAGCGCCGCCGGAGCAGCTCCCGCAAGCCGTCCTTCTGGAGGTCCACCTGCGCCTGGTGCAGCCGGTAGTGCAGGTCCTCGCGCAGCGTGCCTCGAGCGAGCGCCGCATCCGCCGCGCCGGACACGCCCACCACGACCTTGGGACGCTCCTCCTGCATCTGCAGACACCGCAGGATGTGCCCTTGCGCCTCGCGTCCCAGCTTGGCGGCATCGGGGATGAACAGCACGCCGTTGCGCTGTCGAAGCGCGCCGACCAGGTCCGCCACCTGCCTCACCTCCACCAGTTCCACGTCGAAGTTGCGCGCGGCTTCCTGGGCCCAGGACCGGCGCTCCTCCTCCGTGCCACCATGGATGATGAGCGAGGCACGATTGCAGACGAGCTCTTCTTCTCGGTAACCGCTGAGCGTCACCGGCAGACCCCCTGCTATCTGATGCGTGGTGCCGGGATTCTAACGCTCCCTCGGGTCTCGCGTTCAACGGGCCGGGTGCCCTGACAGGTGGGGACGCAAGTGACCCAACTGAAAGCCCTTTCATGTGAACCCAGGCGCTTCCCGTCTCGGACGTGTCACGCCGCGGGGACCACCATGACCGGCCGCCGACATCGCGCCACCAGCTCCTTCGTCACCGCCCCTGGCAACGTGTCTGGTCCCTTCACCGGCCCTCCCGGCGTGCCCACACACACCAGGTCCACGCCCTCGCGCTCGGTGGCCTGGCAGATGGCCAGCGCGACGTCCTCCCCGGAGACGCCCTCCACGCTCCACTGCTGCGCCCGGGCGCTCTCATCCCGAGGCACCAGCCCCCACAGCCGCCGCAGCATCTCCTCCCGCTCCCGCGCGGGCTCGGGCAGCACGCCGTAGTGGTCCTGGAAGGCCGTGTCGCCCAGCCGCTTGCGGTGCACATGCAGCAGGTGCACCCGCCCCCCTGGCCCCACCAGCGAGCGCGCCTGGGAGATGGCGCGCATGCAGGAGTCGGAGAAGTCCACGGGCACCAGCACGCTGCGAGGCGGCAGGGCGTGGCGCGGCTCGTTCAACACGTCCGGCACACACACCACGGCCTGCTCCGAGTGTCGCAGCACGCCCGCCGATATCGAGCCGTGCCACAGCCGCTTCACCGGCCCCCGCGAGCGCATCCCCACCACCACCAGGTCCGCGCCTCGCGTGAGCGCGACATGCAGCAGGTGGTCCGCGGGCCGCCCATAGCCGGGCTCCAGCACCACCTCCACGCGGCCCTCGCCCTCCAGGTCGCCCACCTGCTCCCGCACCTCGCGCAGCAGCACCGTCTCCACCGCGGGGTCCAGCGCCTCCATGTCGCGCGCCCCGGGCTCCAGCACGTCGACGTGCACCGGCGTGTGGATGCCCAGCCGCTCACGCTCCTCCAGCGGCGAGAACACATACGTGGCCAGCACGTCGCACGGCCCCACCCGACGCAGCTCGCGCAGGAAGCCCACCGCCGCGTCGGCCGTGGGCGACAGCGGATCCACGCCCACCAGCACCAGCAGGCGCCGCCGTCCCCGGACCCAATCCACCAGCGCGTCCGCGCGCCGCACCACCAGCACGGGGCCACAGCCTCGCCGCGCCAGCCGCTCCGGCAACGAGGCCCTCCGCCACGTCGACGTGCGCCACCCCTCCGCCGCCGCGACAATCCACCGGGACTGACGGCACTCGTCCTCCGCCAGCACCACCTCCATGTCGGAGCGCACGCGGCACGCCACCTGCCCCGGAGGCAGCTCCAGCCGAGCGGCCTGGGCCTCCAGCGCCCTCAGCGCGTCGATGCGCGTGGTGTCGGAGAGGGGCTCGCCGTCCATGACGCCCACCAGCAGCAGCGGCTCTCCCAGCCGGGCCGCCAGCGCCGCCGCGACCTCCACCTCCCGGGACTCCCGCACACCCACCGGGCTCGCGCAGACAATGGCCATGGCCGCCCTCCTCGTGGGGGATGTGGCCGGACGCCACTCCCATCCGGAAAGCTGCGCACGCCTTCACCCGGCGGGGGGCCCCTCCTTCAAGCCAGCACGCCCCCAGGCCCGCCGCACGAGCGGCCTCCAGACACCCGGGCGCCCCGCTGGATGGCTACTTCTCCGGGGGCGCCGGGTGCCCGTCGTGGTTGGTGTGGTCCTGCTCCTCGTCGTGCCCGCCCCGGTCGTCGCTCTGTCCCAGCGTGGCGATGAACACCTGCTGCCCATTGCTGGTGTAGCGGTACGGCCGACCCCACGGGTCCAGCGGCAGCACGGACAGGTACTTGGGCACCAGGAGCACTTCCAGGTCCGCGTCCTCGGGCAGCGTGTGGCCGTCCGCCCGGTAGCGCTCGAGCGCGTCCTCCAGCACCACGAAGTCGCGGTGGATGCGGTCCGAGTGCACTGCCCGCGAGCGCGTCAGCGCCCCCACCAGCACCGCGCACACCAGCGCGAAGGCGAACGCCAGCCCCACCCACAGGATGGGTGAGCGGCGAGAGGGAGGAGGAGCGGCTTCCGCGGACGAAGTCATGCCCCCACCCTACCGTCAGCGGGGGCCCCCGTGCGGAAGACTTCGCGCGAGCCTAAAGCGCGCGGAATAGCGGCACGGGCTGTTGCTTACCCTTCAGGCGGACCGGCGGCAGGTCCTCGAAGGCCGTCTCGTTGGCGTCCACCAGCTCCCGGGTGCGCTCGCCCACCAGGATTTCCCCCGGCCCCGCGAGGGCACACAGCCGCGCGGCCACGTTCACCGCGTCGCCGATACACGTGTACTCGGAGCGCACCGTGCTGCCGATGTTGCCCGCCACCACCACGCCCGAGTTGATGCCCACGCCCAGCTCCAGCACCAGCGGGTGGCCCTCGCGCCCGTTGGCGGCCCACTCCGCCTCCGCCTCCACGCGCAGGTCCGTCATGGCGTTCATCATCATCTTCGCGCACTGCAGCGCGCACAGCGCATCATCCGAGCGCGCCACCGGCGCACCGAACACCGCCATCAGCCCATCGCCGAGGAATTTGTCCAGCGTGCCGCCGCACGTCAGTACCGCGTCCGACAGCCGGCCCAGCACCTGGTTGAGCACGCCGACGACCTGCTCGGGAGGGAGGCTCTCCGCCAGCCCCGTGAAGTTGCGGATGTCCGCGAACAGCAGTGTCACCTCGCGCTTCTCACCGGTGAGCACCACCGCGTCCGCGCTCTTGAGGATTTCATCCACCACCGCGGCGGACGTGTAGCGCGCGAACAGCTTGCGCATGCGCTCCGTCTCGCCCGTGCGCCGCACCACGCTCTCGATGCGCGCGGCCAGCTCGTCCATGGACGCGGACTTGTTGACGTAGTCGTCGGCGCCGGCGCGCAGGCCGCGCACGCGCTCCGCCTCCCGGTCATTCGCGGTGAGGATGATGACGGGCAGACCCCGCGTGGGGCCCTCCTTCAGCCGGCGGCACAGCTCCACGCCGTCCAGGCCCGGCATCTCCAGGTCGCTCAGGACGATGGCGGGCTGAAGCCGGCTCATGCCCTCCAGCGCCTCGAACGGGTCCTGGAAGCACAGGACCTCGTAGCCCAGGCTCACCAGGCCCTCCTGCACGAAGGCACACGCCAGCGGGCTGTCATCCACCACCACCACGCGGCGGCGGCCGTCGATGAAGGGGCGCGGATTCTCCTGCCGCCCGGCGATGCGGTTCTGCAGGCCCAGCGCCTCGTAGATCTGCTTGTAGGTGCAGTGCCCCAGCTCCACGAGGATTTCCCCCAGCCGGCGGCCATCGCGGCGCTGCCGGGCCAGGGCCTCGTCGAGCTGCGCGAGCGTCACGTACTTGAGCCCCACCAGGAGCTCCCCCAGCGCGGGCTGCGCGGGGCCCTTGTCGTGGTGCAGGCCCAGGGCCTCGCCCAGCGCGTCCTGAATCTGCTCCCGGGTGACGTAGCCCAGCGAGATGAGGGCCTCTCCCACCCGCTGGCCCGTCAGCGCCTGCAGCGCCAGCGCCTCCTGCACCTGCGAGGGAGTGACCAGGCCCAGCTTGAGCAGAAGGTCACCGAAGAGGGGGCTGGATGCGCTCATGTAGGCGGCCTCTGCGTCCGGAAGGGCTGTGGACTCCCGCAGCGTATCCCACCTCCCCGCGCTCCGGGAGGACTCCGGGCCCTCCGACAACACCCCAAGCCGGGAACTCCTCGCAGCAATCCCAGCAAGGTGCGCAATCCTGCGCCCAGGGGGCACCCAGGGGGTCGGCTCCGGACGCGCGGCCGCTCAGGCCTGCGGCACACCGGTCAACGGCAGCTCCACCGTGAAGGTGGACCCTCGGCCCGGCTCGCTCTCCACGCGGATGCTGCCGCCGTGGGCCTCGACGATGCGCTTGGTGATCCAGAGCCCCAGCCCCAGGCCCTTGAAGTGCTGCGCGGACTCGGTGCGCTCGAAGCGCTCGAAGATGCGCTCCTGGTCCTCGGGCGCCACGCCAATCCCCTCGTCGCGCACCAGCAGCGCCGCCCCCACCGAGCGCGGCTCCACCTGCACCGTCACCGGACGACCCGCCCCGTACTTCGCCGCGTTGGACAGCAGGTTCACCAGCACCTGCTCCAGCCGCAGCCGGTCCCAGTGGCCCACGACCTCCGCGTCCGCGAGCAGCCGCACCTCGCTGCCCGCGCGCACCAGCTCCTCGGACATGCGCGACACCAGCTCGCGAGTCAGCGAGGCCAGGTCCACGTCCTCTCGATTCAAGCTCAGTCGCCCCGCGCTGATGCGCGACACGTCCAGCAGGTCGTCGATGAGCAACCCCAGCCGCTGGCCCGCGCGAGCCGCCTTCTCCGCGCGCTCGGCCAACCCGCTGGCGGACATCGCATCCTTCGCCATGCGCGCCAGCAGGTGAATCTGCAGCTGCAGCGCGTTGAGCGGCGACTTGAGCTCGTGCCCCGCGACGGACAGCAGCTCATCGCGCGCCTTCACCGCCTGCGTCGCCGCGCCATACAGCCGCGCATCCTCGATGGCCAACGCCGCCCGCGCCGCCAGGCTCTCCAGGAGCGCGCGCTCCTCCGCCGTGTACTCGCGTCCCCGCGCCTCGCGGATGACGCCCAGCGTGCCCAGCACCCGTCCTCGCGCACCCAGCGGAACGATGATGAGGCTCTGCGGCCCGTACTGCTCCAGGAACGAAATCCCCTCGGGCGAGCGGTCCCCGAGCAGTTCCTCCGCGCTCAATCGAGGAACGAAGAGCGTCTGCCCCGTCGCCACCACCCGGCCCGACAGACCCTCGCCCACCCGCGCCGGATTCATCCGCAGCGACGACTCCAGCACCCCGCGCGCCGCCGGGTCCGGATGGTGCGCCGCCACCAGCTCCAGCTGCTCCCGGTCCTCGGCCAGCAGCTGCAACACACACCCGCCGCCCAGCGCCTCGGACACCTTGCGCGCCAGCACGTCCAGCACCGTGGGCAGGTCCAACCCCGCCTCGGCGATGAGCTGGCTGACCTGCACCAGCACATGCAACCGCGCGGCGCTGCGCCGGCTCTCCTCCTCCGCGGCCCGCGCCGCGCGGAACAGCCGCGCATTGTCCATGGCCAGCGCCGCGCGCCGCGCCAGCTCCTCCGCCAGCGACAAGTCCTCCACGCCAAAGGGCGGCCGCTCCGCATCCCGCACGAAGGTGAGCGCCCCCAGCGTGCGCTGCCTCGCCACCAGCGGCGTGATGATGAGCGTGCTGTCCCCCCACACCGGCAGGATGCCCCCTTCGCCCGGCGTCATCCGAGTCCGGCGCCGCTCCATGCGGGGCTGCCCGCTCGACAACACGCGCGTCAGCGGCGACGGCGTCCCCTGCTCCGCCGGGAAGCTCGTCAGCTCCAGCACCCGCTCCGCCTTCTCCGGGTCCGCGTGCAGCACCGCCAGCCGCCGCACCACGCCCTCCTCGTAGGAGTCCACCGCGCACCCATCCGCGAAGTGCCCCAGCGCCAGCCGAGCCACCCCGGACACCGTCTCCTCCCACCCCAGCGAGCCCGACACCAACGCGCTCGCATCCGCCAGCAGGCTCAGCCGAGCCCCCAGCGCCTCCGCCTCCAGCCGCGCGGTGTGCTCCCGCTCATAGAGCCGCGCGCGCTCCAGCGCCTGCCCGCACTGCCGCGACAGCCCGACGATGGAGGCCCGCTCCAGCGCGGAGAAGCCCGTCTCCCGCTCGAAGCCGAAGGCCAGCGTGCCGAACGCGCGCCCCTCGACGAACAACGGCAGCAGCGCCAGCGCCCGCAGCGGCCCACCCGCCAGGGCCTCCGCGAGCTTCGCCGAGCGCGCCCGCACCGCCGCCCGCGACTCCAACCACACCGGCGCCTCCGCCCGCGCGGCGCCCCCCTGCCCCACGCGAGACAAGGCCCGCAACGGCTCCAGCACGCCCTCCGCCACCCCCACCGAGGCGATGCGCTCCGCCGCCGCGCCTCCCTCCCCCGTCAGGTGCACCATGCCCGCCACCGCGCCCACCGCGGGAAGGCCCAGGTCCAACACCACCTGCGCCACCGCCTCGCGCGTGAGCGTCTGGCCAAACGCCTCCGTCACCGCCTGGAAGCGTCCCAGCCGCGACACCTCCGCCCGCCCCACCTCCGCGCGCGCTCGGACACTCGCCTGCTCACGCTCCAACACCAGCCCCGCCAGGCGCGCATGCAGGCCGAAGCGCTGGAGGGCCTCCTCCTGCGGCACCCACCCCTCGCGCTGGATGCCACACAGCACACCGACGACGCCCTCGCCCACGGAGGACGTGAGCGGCAGCGACACCAGGGACACCGCGCCCATCCGAGCCCGAGCCTCCTGCGTCTCCGCCAGGAGCGAGTCCCGCTCCAGGTCCACCGTCACATACGGCAGCAGCGCCCCGTCGATGTCCCGAGCCCCCTCCAGCAACCGCTCGCCACACGCGTGCGTGGCGTCCTCCGGCAGGCCCGGCGTGGTGAGCACCCGAGGGACACTTTCGTCCTCTCGCCAACACATGAAGGCGCCGGACGCACCGAGTGCCGAGGCCGCCTCGCGCAGCAGCGCCTCCAGCACCGCCCGCACGGACGGCGCCACGGTCAGCCGCTCCAGGGTCCGCGCCATGCGGTCCGCCGCGGCCGCCAGGTTGCTCTCGGGCACCTTCATGCCCACACGTCCCCCCGGCCCCGAAGGCCCTACCGCGAAGCCGTGAGTGTCCCATGTCCAGTGGACCCGCGAAACCCGAAGGTACCTGTCCTCAGGTACAAGGCCGCGCGGCTTTCAGTGAGCGAACACATTGAAGAACGCGAAGAAAATCTCCAGGACGATGAGCAGGATGATGACCGCCTCCAGCGTGTGGGAGCGGTCGATGTCCACGTCGCCCTTGAGCAGCCCATACGTCTGCGCCAGCAGCTGCTGCTTGCGCGTGACGGAGCCCTGCCACGCGGAGATGCGCATGCGCTTCACCGCGCCCTCGTAGACCTTGGCCAGGTAGAAGTCGCCAATGATTTTCAGGCTGTTGTCCACCCGCTCGATGAACTCGTTGAGGTCCACCAGCGTGGTGAGCGTCTGCCGCGTCAGCGTGCGATAGGGGCTGCGGAACAGCCGCGTCCACTCGTGGCGCTTGGCCTGGACCTCCTCGTGGATGCGCGCGATGTGCTCGTCCAGCTTCTCGTCGTAGTAGCGGAACTCCAACAGCTGCGCGTTGGCGATTTCGAGCAGGTCCGGGATGTCGCCTGAGCCCGACGGCTCGTAGACGAACGCGCTGTTCCAGTCGATGACCACCAGGTCGTTGACGGTGTAGCTGAAGCGCACCTGCGTGACGGCCTCGCTCTCCCGGCGAGACAGCGGCGTCTGTCCGTTCTCCCCCAACAAGAGCCGCGCCAGGTCCGCCTCCTGGAGCACCTCCTCCGCGGAGGGCTGGCCGCGGATGCTCTCCGCGAAGAGGACGGTGTAGCTCTCGCTCTGGTCCCACAGGTGGGGCTCCTGCACCGCTGGAGCAATCGTGCGCCGCACCCCCTCCACCAGCTCCAGCGCCAGGTCCTCCAACGCCTGGCTGTCATAGAGCTCGTCCGCGACCAGGGTGAGCTCCTCCAGCGTCGTGCCCGGCACCACCGGGACGCGCAGGATGATGGACGCGGCCCCATGGTCAAACAGGCGCGCGGTGGCATCCACCGTGACAGGCCCCCCTCCGAGCGCCAGCGGGCGCCGCCCCAGCTCATACGCCACCGGCGGATTGGGCAGCTGGATGTACTGGCTGTTCTCCCGCGACAGCTTGAGGCGGCGGGTGTCCTCCGACACGGCCCTGCGCGCCCGCTCGAGGTTGATCTCCTCCGCGATGTCGAACGTCCGATAGCAGAGGATGTGCGCCTTCTCGAAGACCAGGGGGGACGCGGCGGACATGGTCTCCCCAGCCTAGCCCGTGCCCCTCCCCTGAAGGATGCGCAATTCCCCCAAGACCCGCCCCTGTCAGTCCTTGCCCTCGCGCCCGGGAGGGGAGGCCCCGGCGTGGGCCGCCCTCTTCGTCACATTGTCGATGTTTCACGAGCGACGCGAGCCACCCCACCCAGGGCCCGCCATCCCTCTCATCCAGCGGGGGACGTCAAGACAGGCGCGCAACGCCTGCCATGCCCGAATCCACTGCTCAAGGGGAGGGTTTGGGGCCTCTCACCCCGGGCGGCATCAGCTCCGTACGCACATCCCACAACTCCGGGAAGAATCGCAAATCCAACGCCTTGCGGAGGAAACCCACACCGGAGGAGCCGCCGGTGCCCTGCTTGAAGCCGATGATGCGCATCACCGTCATCATGTGGCGGTAGCGCCAGAGCTGGAAGCGCTCCTCGGTATCCACCAGCTTCTCGCACATCTCATAGGCATCCCAGTGCGCGTCGATGTCCTCGTAGATGCGCCGGAAGACCTCCACCACCGCGGGGCTCTTCTCGTAGGGCTTGCGCCAGTCCCGCCGGGCGTGGTCCTCGGGAACGGCATGCCCCTTCCGCGCCAGGTAGCGGAGGAACTCGTCATACAGGCTGGGGGACTGGAGCAGCCGCTCCAGCTCGCCATGGACCTCCGGCTGGTGGCGGAAGGGACCCAGGGCATTCACGTCCTTGTTGCCCAACAGGAACTCCAGCGCCCGGTACTGCCAGCTCTGGAAGCCAGACGCCGGCCCCAGCGCGTCCCGGAACTCCAGGTACTCATTGGGCGTGAGCGTCTCCAGGACACTCCACTGCTCGAAGAGCATCCGCTGGATGTGGGCCACCCGCGCGAAAATCTTGAAAGAGGGCTCCAGCCGGTCCGCCTGGACATAGCGGATACACGCGCTCAGCTCGTGGATGAGAAGCTTCATCCACAGCTCGCTCGTCTGATGCTGGATGATGAAGAGCAGCTCGTCGTGGTGCGGGGGCTGCGAGCGCGGAACCTGCGCCGTCAACAGCCGGTCGAGCTGTAGGTATTCACCGTACGTGGTCCGTCCGGCCAGGTCGGTGATGATTCCAGGCTCCAAATCTCGAGTCTTCATGGGCCCGGGCATTCATGCCCCTGCAAGCCCCCGCGGGCAAGACTTCCCGTACGGGCTTTCTCCCGAACCCTCTCCAGACAACGGAGGGCAGGTTGACGGAAGTCGCGGTCACTCTCTGCCCGGGCCGGGGCAGCGTGCCGCTGATTAACCGTTCGCGGCTTGCGCTGCTGCTGCCAGAGCCTTCGACGCGGCGCGGCCACGCGGAAGCTTGATGTCATCCACGCTGTCGGCCGGCGCGTAGTCAACCCACGCGGACGGACGGCGGTTGGTCTTCTCCAGCATCCGCAGCTTCTGGTAGTGCGCGGCGCAGTAGCCCTTGGTCCGGCTGGGCTTGCCGCAGCCGATGATGGCGCACACGCGCGAGCCATCCGCGCTGGCCACCGCGGGCTTGCGACCCCGGCGCTTGCCACCCACCGGAGCGGCCACCGGGGCGCTCATCGCGCCACGCGCCGCCGCGGGGGGACGGCCCACCGCCTTGCGGCCGGCCTTCGCCGCCGGAGCCTGGGCGCCGAACAGGGGCCCCACGACCTCGGCCAGCGGCGCCAGTCGCTCCGCCACGTTGCGCAGCGCATCCAGGTCCGCCGTGCCGGACTCCAGGCGGGAGACCACGTCACGCAGCGGCTTGAGCTGGACTTCGATTTCGTTACGGATCATGTCCCGAAACGCTTTATCCACGGACATTCGTTCAATCCTCGTCTTGGCTAGTCTGGGAGTTGAAGGACTAGATGGGGGAGTTGATTTGTGAAGCCGCTCATACCCATACCTGTCAATTTAGGATTTGTCTAAAGGAAGCGATAAAAGATGTGTAAAAGGTGTGACTGGCGGACGTATCACCCCCCCGCCGTCCCAGGTCGGGTCGCATTCCAGTGAGACGGGAACGGCGCTCAGCCGTCCCGCCAGCGGTCATCCGCCCTGGGGCCCGCCCCGAATCAATGCCCTGCATGGCCGCGAGCACGCAGTGCATTGCGCGCCCGGGTCAGCTCCAGGCTCAACACCTGCTGCTCCTGCGGGTCCAGCACCGTGGTGAGCCTGGGCAGCAATGCCCTCTCCTCTTCTTGGAAATGCGCGACCCACAGGTCCTCGAGCGCCAGGACACGGGCCAGCCAATCCGCGCTCCCCGGCGTCAGCTCCTCCAACTCATCCATGAGCTCACGCATGGCCAGTGACTCCTCGGCCAGCCGGCGCGCCCGGTGGCGCCCCTCCACCCGGGCCACCCACGGCTGAAGACACCGCTCCTCCAGCCACATGTGCTGTCGCAGCAACGCCAACAGCTCCCGCTGGGCACTGAGAGGCTCTGGCTCGGCACTGGAGACAAGCCGCGCGAAGCGCTCCTCCAGCGCATGGTGCTCCTCGACGAGGATGTCGAACGGGCCTCCCATGCCCTCAACCATCCGCACGGTACCGGAGGCAGACAACCGGAGGCGCCCTTCATTCGCACATTATTAAAACTCAAACAATCGGGTGAGCAGTCGTTCAGCGGGGTGAAACAACGGCGGGAGGCTGCCGCACCCGAGGCGGCCGTGCCCATGGGAGAGGACGCGAAGCGTTGCCTACTCAAAGCAACCTCCCACGGTGGGCCCGTCGCGCCCCCCCGAGGACGGTGCGTGCTATTGGCGAGCCCGGAGGAGTGGAGGCGGGGGCCTGTCTGGCCGCTCCGCCGGGCAGGCGACAGGCGCGGCCCGCACAGGCTCACAGGCTCACAGGCTCACAGGCTCGGTGGCTCGCAGGCTCGGTGGCTCACGGGCCACGAGAGGGCGGCCCCGGTGGCGGGGACTCCCCGGGGTGGCAAGGATTGAGGGAGCTCGCCCTTTGCCTGGGAGTCCCAGGAATGAGAGACGTCGCCGCCCGCTGGGCCCGTAGCACCCTGTTGTTCTTGTCGCGACAGCGCTGGCTGAAGGACCGGGCGACACGGGTGAGGCGTCTTCGGCGGCTCTCCCGCCGCTTCGTCGCCGGGGAGACTCGGGAGGAAGCCCTGGCGGCGGTGAAGCGGCTCAACGCGCGGGGCCTGTGGGTGTCTTTCGACCACCTCAACGAGACGGTGCGCGACGCGGAGGAGACACGGGAGGAGGTGCGCGAGTACCTGGGGCTGCTGGCGGACATCGACGCGGCGGGCGCGCGGGCCAACGTGTCGCTCAAGCTCACCCAATGCGGGCTCCTCGTGGACCGGGCGCTGGCCGTGGAGAACGCGCGCGCGGTGGTGGCGGAGGCCCGGGCGCGAGGCTCCTTCGTGCGCGTGGACATGGAGCACGGCGCCGTCACCCAGGCGACGCTGGACATCGTGCGCCAGCTCCACGCCGAGTTCGGTGAGTCACACGTGGGCGCGGTGCTGCAGAGCTGCCTGCGGCGCACGGAGGCGGATGCCCGGGCGCTGTGCGCGGAGCGGGTGCGCATCCGTCTCTGCAAGGGCGCCTACCTGGAGGGCCCGGACATCGCCTTCCCAGACAAGCGAGACGTGGACGCCTGCTTCGTGCGCTGCATGCGGGTGCTGCTCGACAGCGGCGTGTATCACGGCATCGCCACGCACGATGAGCGGATGCTCGAGGCCACGCTGGAGCACGCGGAGCGAAGACACCTCCCGCGCGACGCGTTCGAGCTCCAGATGCTCCATGGCATCCGGGAGGACCTTCAACAGCAACTGGTGGACCAGGGTTACCGGGTACGCATCTACGTGCCCTACGGGCGCCACTGGTATCCCTATCTCATGCGCCGCATAGCGGAGCGACCCGCGAACCTCGCGTTCGTCCTGCGCCACCTCGCCCGAGGCCGCGCGCGCCGGAGGGAATGACAGACGACTCCCTCGCGTGGAAGGAGGAGACTCCCGTCCACGCGAGGGAAGCGGTGAAGCCTAGAAGTAGCCGCCGATGGTGGTGGCGACGCCGAAGGTGACCTCGACCTCGTCACCCAGGCCCAGGGCCAGCCGAGGACCGGCGCCCAGGAAGAAGTGCGGCGTGACGTGGTACAGGAAGGGCGCGTAGCCCTCCAGGATGACGGTGGACGCGGCGAGCGTGCCCTCGGGGATGGTCCCCAGGAGGTCGTCACCCACGTTCAGGGTGACCACACCCTTGGGCCACACGGAGATCTTGTCCGTGAGGGAGATGTTGTAGCCCACCCGAGCGCTGATGCCGAAAGCCGCCGCGGTGTCTCCCTCGGGGAACACCACGCGCAGCCGGATGCCGCTGCCGATGGAGAGGTTCTCCTTCAGGAAGTAGTCGACGCTCGGCTCGATGGAGAAATACCCATAACCGGCGCCCTCGGTGGTGTAGCCCAGGCTGCCCGACGCATCCGAGCTGACGACAATCTGCCCGGCGTTGCCGAAGCTTCCGCCGCCACCACCACCAGCGCCACCCTCCGACTGCGCACTCGCGCTCGTCGCGACCATCACCCCGGCCGCCACGGCCATCCACTGATGTGTCTTCATGAAGCGTCCCTCCGTTGCCATTGCCCGTGGTCAGTCCCGGGCTTGCGGCGGACTCTTCTAGTCAAACAACGCTGGCGCGCATCCTTTTTTCGTCCTGCATGCGTCATCTACCGCCGCAGCACAACTTGAGAATCCGCTCGAAACATCAGGACCTGGTTGGGACTCCCAGGAAGACAGACCCGAAAAAGGCTGTCCTCACGCGGAGTTCCCTCGCCTCGAGCGCCACGTGAGACATGGCATGAGACACACGCCCGCGTGGAGGCGGATGTGGGCCTTCACGGACGGGAAGGTCGGCCGGGTGGAGGAGTCGAAAGGTCCCGGCCGGCCCTCCCATTCACGAAGTCCCGTGCCCCTGACGGCCTTGTCCGCCAGGGCACCGCGCACGGCACGAGGACCTCGGATAGCAAGCAGCACGCCACAGGGCGTGGCGCTGGGAATCCAATCACTTGTCACGGGCAGTGGCCGCGCGCCCCCGCCTGGGGTGGACGGAGGCGGGACCGGGTCGTCCCGGAAGCGGACAACGGACAGCGGGACTCCGGCCTCGACTCAGTCGTCCCAGGACAGCGTGTATTCGCTGTCGAGCAGCGACGTCTGGCGACCCTGGACCTGGATGTCCTGGGCGCCCACGGCCTGGAGGGCGCCTTCGAGCATGCCTTCGTTGTAGGCGACGGGCGTGAAGATGCGGCGCATGTGGATGAGGCCCGCGCGCGAGGCGGTCCACTCCACCTGGAGCTCCCCGAAGTCGATGGCCATGCGGTAGGCCTCCGGGAGCATGTTCACCAGTTGCTTGGGGTCTCCGCCCACCTGCTGACGGACCTCGGCGCCGAACATGGAGCGCACGAAGGCCAGCGTCCCCTGCACGCCAATCTGGCGCATGGCCTCCTCCGCGCCGCCCAGCTGCGGGGCGAGCAGGTGCGTGGCGGCGAAGAACAGACGCAGGAAAGGGGGAACGGGATACAGCTCGGTGAGGTCCAGGTCCGCGGGAAAGTCCCCCGCGTCCACGATGTGTTTCACCGCCTGCTCACCGCCGAGGAACCTCACGGTGTCGAGCACCGCGGCGAAGTGCATGCCGCGGATGTGCTCGGTGGGCTGCACGAGCGCCAGTCGCGACTCCAGCTCACGCTGCACCGCTTCCGGCGTGTTCCACGTACCGCGTTCCATGAGCCGACCTCCGCCGTGAAAAATCGCGCGGAATGCTCGCACAGCTTGGTGTCACACGCGAACTCCTGGAGCACTCGCGATTCCCTGGCACGTCCCGTCCAGGCGCGCCCCCCCGATGTGACACGTCGGGTGAAACGGCGCTCCGCTACGCGCCGTCGGCTTCCTTGCGCAGCTTCGCGTCGAGCAGGAAGTTGCCGAAGGGCACCAGCGACGCGCCGAACGCCACCGCCACGCGCGAGAACGACCAGCGCAGCGCGATGGCCACCTCCATCAGCGCGAACAGGTAGAGCACGAACAACAGCCCGTGCGTCATGCCCGTGAAGCGCACCGCCAGCGGCATGTCCGCCGCGTACTTCAGCGGCATGGCGATGAAGAGCAACACGACGAACGACAGGCCCTCCAGCAAGGCCACCGCGCGGAATCGTCCAAGAGGGGTCTTCAACATGCCTCCTCTCTCCCACCCTCCGCCCCTGGCGTCCATGCGACAGGCTGACGCACCCCGCCTTCCCGCCTGCACGCCCGCCCTTCTTCCCGTGTCACTCGCCCCTCTAGAATGAGTCCGGTGAAGTCCGGAAGGCTCGTGCTCTCGTCTCGAGGGGGACAACATGCCAGGCAATGACAAGCTGGAATCCAGCATCCGAATGGCGCGCGCGGACCGCAAGGGGGTGAGGCTGGTGATGGAGCGGCCCCACGGGGTCCTCAACACGGTGGCGATGCGGCTGGTGGTGAGCGGGAAGATGCAGGGGCAGGAGCGGCGGCAGCTGCACTCGGACGTCTTCACGGGCAACAGCGTGCTGGCGCTGCCGGATGACTTCCTCCCCTCCGCGGCCCAGGGCTGGGTGCGCGTGGTGTTCTCCGTGGCCGACCCGACGGGCGGCGGCGCGCGGTTCCTCCAGCGCGTCTCCCTCGTCTTCGAGAAGGGGCACCAGGAGGTCCTCTGGGATGACTTCTCGCTCCAGAAGGGCGCCGTGGCGGACTTCATCACCCTCACCTGGACGGTGGTGGAATGAAGCGCCTCTTCGCGCTGCTGCTCGCGCTCGCCCCGGCGGCCCGCGCCCAGGACTCGGGCACCGTGCCGCTCGACTTCCCCAGCATCGCGCGAGGGGGCTCGGAGACCGCCGCGGGGCTGGACATCGCCACGGCGGGAGAGGTCGTCCACCCCGCCAACCCCACGGCGCTGGTGGCCAGCCTGCGGGGCGTGGGCGCGGTGCTCGACGGCGCCCAGGTGTCGTTCGCCCTCCAGTTCAATCCCTACCTCCTCACCCAGGGCTTCGAGCGGCTCTACCCGGAGGCCGTCGCCGCGCGCCAGGCGTCCACCGTCACGCGGCTGCTCCAGGACACCGCCGTCACCCTGGCCATCGGCCAGGACACGCCCTTCCAGGACTTCATCCCGCCCAAGGGCCGCTTCGCCACCGTCATGGCCGGCGTGTCCGTGGACGTGCTCGGCGAGCGCGGCATCTACGGCGCCCGCTACAACACCTGCATCCAGCAGGTGCTCGCGGACCTGAGCCTCTACGAGTTCCCCGACCCGCCCCTGCCCGGCGACTTCGAGGACAGCGCCTCCTTCCAGAAGGCCCAGGCCGAGCACCGCGTCGCCATGGAGGCCGCGAGACAGGCGGGCATCGCGCGCATCACCCAGCGGCTCTCCGGCTGCACGCGCGAGTCACGCGAGTCGTCCAGCGCCCTCTTCCTCTCGGCGGGAGGACGCTGGGTGACGCCGGGGCTCAAGTCACAGGAGGGTGATGGCGTCGCGATTCAGCGCGGCTTCGGCGCGGCCACGCTGGACCTCTTGAGCAGCGCGGACTCCCACCTGGAGCTCGCCCTGCAAGTGCGGCTGCTCCAGGAGCGTCAGCGTCCGGAGCTCGCGATGGACAAGTGGATGGACGTGGGCCTGTCGTTCGGCGTCGCCTCGCGGCGCTTCCAGCTCAAGCTGGAGGCGAACCAGTCCCTGCTGAAGCTGGGCGGGACGGAATCCCGGCGCGCGAGCCTCATCGCCCACACGCGCGTCGTCATCGCCGAGCGCTTCACCGTGGGCCTGGGCGTCCAGGGCCAGGGCCAGGACATGTCCGATGCGCTGGGACAGCTCCGCCCCAGCCTCGTGCTCGACCTGGCCGAGCTGCCTTCGTTGCTCCAGCCCGTGTCCGCGCCTCGCGGCTGAAGCACCTCCCCGTCTCTGTCTCGCGGAGTCACCGTCCGCGAGGCAGGCGGCCCCCCTGCGCCGCCAGGTCCTCCGGCGTGTTCACATTCACCAGCGAGCGCAGGGACGGGTCCACGGCGCGCAGCGCGGACTCGGGCAGCACCCGCGCGCGGAACCGGGACAACAGCTGACGCAGCGAAGGGTCCTCCGACAGCGTCGCGAGCCAGACCTGCGCCAGCTCGGAGCGATACACGGCCAACAGCGGCTCCACGCGTCCGGAGGACTCGAAGCACACCGCGTCCACGTCGTCTCCGCGCGCCTCCAACAACACGCGCAATGCCTCCCACGTGATGAAGGGCATGTCACACGCCACCGCCACCACCCACGGCGTGCGGGACGCGGACAGCGCCGCGTGCACTCCGCCCGGCGCCCCCTTGTCGCGCACCGTGTCCGCCACCGTCCGCAGCCCATACAGCGCATAGGGCGCGGGGGTATTGGCCACCAGCACCACGTCGCCAAAGCGTGGCGCCAGCGTGAGCTGCCTCGAGAGCACCGTGCGGCCCTCGACTTCCAGGAGGCCCTTGGGCACTCCAGACAGACGCCGGCCCCGCCCTCCCGCGATGATGGCGAACGTCACGTCTGGGTATGTCACCTCGAGGCTGTCACCCGTGTGTTCCATGGCTCGCGTCTCACCCGGCAGGATGCCACGGCCACACGCGCGAGGGAGCCCACGCCACGCAAGCCCCCCGCGTTGACGCGCCGAGTCCATGGCCGGACACCCAGCGGACAAGCGGCGCGAGGCGGCGGGTGGACAATGGCCAGGGCTCGCGGCGTAGTCTGCGCGCGCCGATGCCTCTCTTGTCCCTGTCCGCCGCCCGGCTGGCCTCGCTCGAAGCCGTTGCTCCCGCGGCGTCAGGGAGGGTGCCCCTGCTCGACGCCCATGGCCGCTTCCTGGCCGAGGAGGTCCGCGCCTCGCGCACCCTGCCCGGTTGCGACAACTCCGCGATGGATGGCTGGGCCGTGCGGGCGGAGGAGACTCGGGGCGCGAACCGGGACCAGCCCGCGCGCCTGCGGGTCATCGAGACCGTCTACGCCGGAGCCCTGCCCACCCGAGCGCTCCAGCCCGGCGACGCGACGCGCCTCTTCACGGGCGCCCCCATCCCCCAGGGCGCGGATGCCGTCGTGCGACAAGAGGCCGCGCGCGCCACGCCGGAGGGCCAGGCCGTGGACATCTTCATCCAGGTGCGGCCCGGCCACGACATCCGCCGGCGGGGAGAGGAGGTCCTCGCGGGCGCGCCCCTGGTCGCCGCGGGACAGCACGTGAGCGCCGCGGTGCTGGGCGTGCTCGCGTCGCAGGGCGTGACACACGTCCACGTGAGGCCCGCACCGCGCGTGGCGGTGCTGGCCACGGGTGACGAGCTCGTGCGGCCGGGCGAGCCCGCGCTTCCGCATCAGGTCTACGAAAGCAACCTGGTGTTGGTAGCGGCCCTCGCGCGCGAGGCGGGCGCCGACGTGCGCCACCTGTCTCGCGCCCGCGACGACGAGCAAGCCCTGCGTGAGGCCATCACCCGCGCCGCGCCCGAGGTGGACGTGCTCATCACCACGGGCGGCGCATCGGTGGGTGACAAGGACCACGTCAAGCGGGTGCTCACCTCGCTGGGCGCACACTTCCTCGTCGATGGCGTGGCCCTCAAGCCCGGCAAGCCCGTGGCCGTGGCACGCCTGGGCCGCACCGCGGTCGTCGTGCTGCCCGGCAACCCGGGCGCCGCCACCGTCGCGTTCGACCAGCTCGCCCGCCCGCTGCTGCTCAAGCTCCAGGGCGTGCTCGAGGCGCGCCGCCGCGTCCACGCCCGCTTGTCCGAAGCACGACACAAACAAGCCGGGCTCGCCTACCTCATCACCGCGACGCTGGAGCACGACGGCCCCACCGCGCCTCGCGCCGTGCTGCGCCCCCAGGGGGCCGGACAGCTGCTGCAGAACCTCCACGCGGACGGCTGGGTCATCCTCCCGCCGGGTCGCGCCGACTACAGCGAGGGCGAGCTCGTCGAGCTGGAGCTGTTCGACCGGCCCCGCCTCCAAGCGGTGGACGCGGCACCGGCGGGCCTCGAGCCATGAGCAGCCAGGTGCCCGCCATCAGCATCATCGGCTGGTCCGGTGCGGGGAAGACCCTGCTCGTCGAGCGCCTGATTGCCGAGCTCACCGCGCGCGGCCTGCGTGTCGCCGCCGTGAAGCACTCCTCCGACGACCACCCACTGCACCGCTCCGGCAGCGACACCGCCCGCTTCCAGGCCACCGGCGCCGCCCTCATTGGCTTCGCCACCCCCTCGGGTGTCCAGCTCACCACCAGCACGCGCCCCGCCGAGGCACTCCCGGAGCTGCTCACCCGCCTCGCCGGCGCGTGGGATGTCGCGCTGGTGGAAGGCTGGAAGGACGGCCCGCTCCCCAAGCTGGAGGTGTGGCGCCAGGGCCTGGGCCCACCCCTGGCCGAGTCCCGGCCCAGCGTCTTCGCCCTCGTGACGGACGCGCCCTCCCCGCCCGCCTCCGCCGCGCGAATCCTGCCGCCCCAGGACACCCACGCCATCGCGGACGCCATCCTCCAGCACCTGCGCCCGCCCCGGCGCGCGCCGCTGCCTCCCGCCGATGCGCGCGGCCTCGCGTCGCGCCCGGTGCAACGTTGGAATGGCGACACCCTCCTCGCACTCGAGGACGACACGCTCGCCGTCGAGGAACCGCTCGAGCTGCGCGTCAACGGCGAGACACTGGCCACGACCATGAGGACCCCCGGGTACGACCGCGAATTGGCCGTCGGGTTCCTCCTCGCGGAGGGGTTGATCCGGGGTGTAGATGACCTCGCCACCTTGGCGCATTGTGGCCGTCCCGGAGAGGAAGGCTGGGGAAATACACTCGAAGTCACACCTGCCCCAGGTGTCATCATTGACCCCGAGTCTCAGCGGGCCACACGCCGGGGAAGCCTCACCACGTCCGCATGCGGAGTGTGTGGGCGGCGAAGCGTGGAGGACCTGCTCGCGGCCTGCACGCCGCTGCCTCCCGGCCCCGTGCTGCCCCCCACCGCGGTGGCGCGCGCCACGGAGCGCCTGCGCGAGGTGCAGCGGAACTTCGCTCGGACAGGGGGAGTCCATGCCGCCCTCGCGCTCGACGCCCAGGGGCAGTTGCTGGCCGGTTACGAGGACGTGGGCCGCCACAACGCCGTCGACAAGGTGGTGGGCTCCCTGCTGCTCTCCAGCGCCCTCCGAGAGAGCCCCTCGCCTGAGGGCGCCCTGACACGTCAGCCCGCGATTCTCGCCGTCAGCGGACGTGTCAGCTTCGAAATCGTCCAGAAGGCCGTCATGGCCAGAATCCCAGTCATCGCGGGGGTTTCCGCCGCCACGACGCTGGCCATCGACCTGGCGCTGCGTTCCGGCGTGACGCTGGCCACGTTCGTCCGGAACGGCCGATTCAACATCCACACCCACCCCGAACGCCTCGGTTCGCGCTAACCACGCGAAACTCCACCCGGACTCTCGATGGCGTCCCACAGTCCCGTACTGCGCGTGACACTCGCGTCAGACCGGCATCATAGATGCATTCTGTCGGGACTGAGTTGCGACATCCCGGAAAGTCCGGATGTCCAGCCAGATGTTCGCTGGAACCCGATGAGATGGGACGAGAGTCGGATGATCCAAAGATTTCACACCATGTCACGTCTTAGTCGCCGTGCCGGGGCTTGCTACGCACCGCACAAACATGGCAGAAAGCAGTTCTTTCCGACTTGAAGTTTTTCAGCCTCAACGGCAGCCTCTATCACCACAACTGCACATCTCAGTGGGCAGGTAGAGGGGGGTGGACACGATGAGCAGCGCAAGTACTGGTGCGGCGGTCGGGAGTCCTGGGTCGGCATCCGCTCAGGCAAACGCGACGGACTCCTCGGTGGAGGAGCAGGTTCCTGGCCCCAAGCTGGCGCCGGGATTCGCCGCGAAGCTGAACCTCACGGTGGACCTGGCGCTCATGTCGGTGGTGTTGACGGCCTCCGCATGGCTGGACGGTCTGTTGTTCGCGGAGCCCGGCTGGCTGTTGCCGGCGCTCATCCTCACGTCGCTGGTCGTGTGGATCATCACGGGCACGGCGCTGTGCCTCTACGACTCGCGCTTCGCGGAGCGCAGCAAGCTGGACCACGTGGCGCTGGTGTCGGTGACGACGCTGGCGGTGGTGACGGTGCTGGCGGTGGTGAACCTGGCGCTGCCGGAGACGCTGAAGGTTCCGGGCCTGGTGCCGCTGCTGGTGCTCTTCTGGCCGGTGGCGCTGCTCTTGCGCCTGTTCGTCTTCCGACAGGTGGCCTCGCAGGAGCGCCCCACCAACTCCGTGCTCATCGTCGGCACGGGGGCGTTCGGCCGCTACTCCGGCGAGGACCTGGCGCGCCGCGGTCGCAGCGAGCTGCTGGGCTACATCCGCTTCAACGACGACACGGGCTCCATCGGCGAACTGCCCGCCAAGGTGCTGGGCACGGTGGATGACCTGGAGCACATCCTGCGCAACACCGCGGTGGACGAGGTCTACATCGCCGGCAACACGCTCAAGCAGGGCGAGGCCATGCAGGCGTCCATCAAGCTGGCGGAGCGCTTCGGCGTGCCGTTCGCGCTGCCGGCGCACACCTTCCGCCTGGACCGCGCGCGCCCCGTCAACGTGGCCGCGGTGGCGGACGGCTTCCTGCACTTCGCGGCGGTGAGCCCCAAGCCGCACCAGATGGCGATGAAGCGCCTGTTCGACATCTGCGTGTCCGCAGTGGCGCTGTGGATGCTGCTGCCGCTGCTCGCCTTCGTCGCGCTGGCGGTGAAGCTCACGTCGAAGGGGCCCATCTTCTTCAAGCAGTACCGCGTCGGGCAGAACGGCAAGCCGTTCTACATGCTCAAGTACCGCTCCATGGTGGTGAACGCGGAGGAGCTGAAGGAGAAGCTGGCCGCGCTCAACGAGCAGTCCGGCCCCGTCTTCAAGATGAAGAACGACCCGCGCATCACCGCCATCGGCCGCTTCATCCGCAAGTTCTCCATCGACGAGCTGCCCCAGTTCATCAACGTGCTGCGCGGAGAGATGAGCATCGTCGGGCCGCGCCCTCCTGTCCCCACGGAGGTCGCCAAGTACGAAACGTGGCAGCGGCGTCGCCTCTCGGTGCGGCCCGGCCTCACCTGCATCTGGCAGGTGTCCGGCCGCAATCAAATCTCCTTCGAGGAGTGGATGTACCTGGACATGCAGTACATCGACCACTGGACCCTCACCAGCGACCTGCGTCTCTTGCTCCAGACAGTGCCAGTGGTGATTACTGGGCGAGGCGCCAGCTAGGCTGTCCAGCATCCTGACTTCCTCGGGGGCGGCATTGACGTGCCGCCCCCGCTCGTCTTCTATGAACCCCGGGCTGTCCGGCCGACGCCCGGGGGACCCGCTCCACCGTGAATACCCACAGCGAATCCACTCAGCAAAATGCCCAGGAGCATGAGCGCTCCCAGGAGGCGATGGGGGCCGTCCGCAACGGCCTGCAGCTCGGAGGCTCGCTGCTCGTGACGTATGCGATTGCCTTCGGCATCCGTCCCCTGCTCACGCACTACCTGTCACCGGAGGACTTCGGCCGCTTCAACTGGGCGGACAGCTTCTCCGCCATCTTCTTCATCGCCACCAACCTCGGCCTGGAGATGTACATCCGCAAGGAGGTGTCGCGCCGGCCCGAGCACGCCAGCGACTTCTTCGGCACCTCCCTGCTCGTCCGGCTGGGCCTCACCGTCGTGTTGATGGGCGCGCTGACGCTCGTCATGTCCTACCGGGGTGACTCCCCGGAGATGCGCGCGCTGGTGCTCGTGTTCGGCCTGGCGCAGCTGCTCATCATGCTCAACGCCTCCATGGCGGCCTTGCTGCACGCCAAGGGCAAGGTGGCGGGGCTGTCCATCTCCAACGTCGTCACCAAGGTGGTGTGGGGCGGAGGCCTGCTCGCCGTCGGGGTGCTGCGGCTTCCCCTGCCGTGGCTGGCGGTGCCCGTCGTCGCGTCGGAGGCCATCAAGTTCGTGGTGAGCTGGCAGCTGGCGCGTCAGCACATCGGACTGGTGTTCCGCGTGGACCTGGGCGCCATGTGGAAGGTGCTCAAGGCGGGCCTGCCCTACTTCCTCACCGCCGCGGCGCTCGCCACCAACGGGCGCCTGGACATCATGATTCTGGGGATGCTGGGCAGCCACGAAGAGGTGGGCTGGTACAGCGCCGCGTGGAGCATCTCCAACATCACCTTCGCGCTGAACCCCGTGATGGGCTGGGTGCTGCTGCCGCTGATGTCCCGCGCGGCCGCTCGCTCCGAGGAGGAGGTCAGCGTCATCGCCCGCCGGGCGCTGGAGGGCACGCTCGCCGTCACCGTCCCCATGATGATGCTCATCGTGATGGGCGCGCCGCTGTGGATTGGCCTGCTCGGCCGCGACTACTCGCTCGCCGTCAACCTGCTCAGGCTCCAGTCCCCGCTCTTCGTCCTGGCGTTCGTGACGATGACGTGTGGCTCGTGGCTCACCATGACGAACCGCGAGTGGTGGGTGACGGGCACCAGCATCTTCGGCAGCCTGCTGCTCAACCCGCTGCTCAACCTGCTCCTCGTGCCGCGCATGTATGCCGCGTACGGCGATGGCGGCGGCGCCGCGGGCACCGCGCTGTCCATGCTCCTGATGGAGGTGGCCATCACCATCATCATGCTCAGCCGCATGGGCAGCGCCGCGGTGGACCGGCGGCTCCTGGTCATGATTGCCAAGACGGCCGTCGTCTGCGTGGGTGTCGTCGCCATGGACCGCACGGTGCTCGCCCCGCTGGAGGATTGGCCCAGGATCGCCGTGGAGGCGATGTTGTATGTCATGGGGGTGCTCACGCTGGGCGCGGTGCGGCCCGGTGAAGTCCTCGCGGTGGTGAAGCTCGCGCGCCGCCGTGGCAACCCCGAACCGGAGCCGGCGCCCATCGCCGTGGCTCCCACGCCCTGAAGGAGACCCGCGCCCCATGCCGTCCTCGCTCCGCGTCCGACACCTCGAGCCGCGCCTCGCCGCGCGAGGGCTCGCGTGCGCCGCGCTCCTGCTCGTCGCCTCCGCGTGTGGCGGGTTGGGCAAGTACACCTGGGTGGATGAGTACCAGGAGAAGCCCCCCCCGCTGGACTCCAGCTACCGCATCGCCTCCGGCGACCTGCTGAACATCCGCGTGTGGAACCAGGAGTCGCTCACCACGCAGGCGCGCGTGCGAGACGACGGGCGCATCAGCCTGCTCTTCCTGGACGACGTGGAGGCCGCGGGCCACAGCCCGGCCATGCTGTCGCAGCAAATCCAGACGCGGCTGAAGGACTACATCAACCACCCCGTCGTCACCGTCGCGCTGGAGATGGCGCGCCCCATCAAGGTGACGATGATGGGCGAGGTCAACCGCATCGGCCCGCTGGAAATCGACGTGGGCGCAAGCCTGCTGCAAGCGCTGGCGGGCGCGGGGGGCTTCACCGAATACGCGCACGACGACCGCATCTTCATCATGCGGCAGGAGGACGGACAGGCGCCGCTGCGCATCCGCTTCCGCTACAAGGACCTCATCCACGCCGAGGGGCGCGCGTCCACGTTCCGCCTGCGCCCCGGCGACGTGGTGGTGGTGGAGTAGCCCGTGCTGGGGTCCGCGCTCACCGCGTTGTGGCTGGAGCTCTCCGCCTCCGCCATCACCTACTCCGCCTCCGTGCGGGTGGACTCGCGCGTGCGCTCCAACGAGGACCCCGCCCAGGACGCGCCCTCCATCGCCGGCGACACGGACTTCACGCCCATCCTCGGCCTGGAGCGCACCCAGGGGAACACCACCCTGGAGCTCAACTACGCGCCGCGCATCAGCCTGCGCGAAGTCACCGCGGAGCCCCGCACGGAAGTGCAGCACGTGGGCCGCTTCGCCGCGCGCTGGCGCCCCGAGCGCGGCCTGTCCTTCCGCCTGAGCGAGGAGCTGGTGCTGGGCAGCGTCAACCTGCTCACCATGGACTCGCTGCCGGTGCTCCAGCCGGACCCGGATGACCCGGACGGCCCGCTGCGCCCGCCCCCCGGCGGCGGCCCGCTCCAGCCCCTCCCCGAGGGGGACACCGTCTACTTCCTCTCCTCGGCCACCTCCCTCACCGGCGAGACGAGCCGACTGGGGCGGCGCTGGCAGCTCTCCGGCACCGCGGGCTTCTCCGTCAGCGGCGGCCTGGATGGCCCCGCGCGCGAGGCCGTGCCCATGCAGTACGGCCCCCGCATGGACGTGTCGCTGAGCCACGCGCTGTCGGAGCTCAGCGCCCTCACCACCTCCGCCTCCACCACCCACGCGCGCTTCTCCACTGGCGCGAGGAACACCGTGGTGACGCTCACCGAGAGCTGGACGGGCCGCATGTCCCGGCGCACCTCGTTGGAGGCCGGCGCGGGCGCGAGCATCGTCCACTCCATCGAAGCAACAGGCGGAGTCGCGCCAGACCCGGAGCCGGGGACACCCGCGGGCACGCCCCGCACGGAGCTGTTGCCCAACCTCACGCTCGCGGTGGGTCACCGCATCCCCTCGCGCACGGCGGACTTCGACGGCCGCCTGGGCCTGCGCGTGTCGCCCTTCACCGACCGGCTGACGGCGCGCGTCTACCCTCGGGCGGACGTCACGGCGACGGGGACGTGGGTGCTGAGCCCTCGGGTGCGCATGTCCGCCACGGCGGGCACGGCCTTCGCGGTGGGCGGGGCCACGGGTGACAGGCTGGTATCGGGCGGGTTGACGGCATCCTGGATTCTCAACAGTTGGATGTCGGTGGATGCCGACACGCGAGGCACCTGGAGCCGCTCGCCCGAGCTGCCAGCGGCCCGCTTCCAGTGGGCGGCGGCGTTGGGCCTGTCCTTGCGGCAAACTGGTATCCTCTGAGCGAAGCAAAAGCCCATGGCGAAGCTCATCCTGATGTCCGTCCTCATCCTCACGGTGGCCCTTCCCGCGAAAGCGGCCAGGGACCCCCACCCCATGCGAGGACTGAAGAAAGCCATCTTGTGGGTGATCTTCTTCAACGCGGCATACACCTACGGCGTCATCGTCTGGGTGCCACGGCTCGGCTTCCACTGAGCGTGTCTGAGAAGAAAGGCTGACGACGGATGGAACCCCAAATGCACAAGGTCCTCCTGGTGGAGGACGCGCCCTTCTTTCGGAAGATGCTGGGCGACTACCTGCGTGCCATGGGATTCAAGGACGTGGTGGAGCTGCCCAACGGGCAGGCCGCGCTCAAGTACCTGGCGGGCTCCACGCGTCCGGACCTCGTGTGCCTGGACCTGACGCTGCCGGACATCTCCGGCTATGACTTGTGCGAGCACATCCGCCGCACCGCGGGCATGGCGGACGTGCCGGTGCTGGTGGTGAGCGCGCGCGACTTGCCGGAGGACAAGGCCCACGCCGAGGAGGCGGGCGCCAATGGCTATCTGGGCAAGCCCTTCACCCAGGACGAGTTCTCTCGCCGCGTGGGGCAGCTCCTGAAGAGCGCCGCGTCGAGGAGGACGTCGTGACGGTTCCGGCGCCCGGGCAACGCCCAGGCCCGCACGCCTCTCCCGCATTCACCCCGGAGCGCGTGGAGACGAACGCTCCGTCGGACCTCATCGACTGGGGCTTCGCCGTCGACTCCGTGTTCTATTTGAAGAACGCGGTGCTGCGGCACTGGTTCTTGGCGCTGGTGGTGGCGGTGCTGGTCGCGGGGCTGGCGGCGGGCGTCAGCAAGATCATGCCGCGCAAGTACCACGTTGAAACGCGGATGCTGACGCAACGCAATTTCATCATCGCCTCCCTGGCGAACCCGGGGCGCTCCATCCCCGTGGACGCGGACCAGCCCACGCGCGCGGCGTGGGAGATGGTGATGAAGAGCGACAACCTCAAGGCCGTCGTCCGGGACGCGAAGCTGGTGGAGTACTGGGAGCTCCAGCGCTCGCCCATGAGCCGGCTGAAGGAGAAGGTGCTGCGCAAGCCGCCGCCGGCCATGACGGACGACGACAAGCGCGACGCGCTCACCACCATGCTCGAGCAGGCCATGCTCGTGATGGTGGAGGGCGGCACGGGCACCGTCACCATCGGCGTGGACTGGAGCGACCCGCAGCTGGCGCTCAACATCGTGGAGGCCGCGCAGAAGAACTTCCTGGAGATGCGGCAGGCCGCGGAGATGGGCGCGGTGTCGGAGGCCATCACCATCCTGGACAAGCAGGTGGTGGAGGAGGCGGAAGGCATCAAGCAGGCCATCGCGGCGCTGGACGCCACCGTGAAGCGCGTGGAGGCCAAGCGCAAGCGCGAGGAGGCCCGGCAGGCGCAGCGCGGCGGGCGAGGAGCGCAGGCGCAGGCGGGCGGGCTGGGCATCAACACCAACCACCTGCTGGCGCAGATGCGGTTCATGGTGCAGACCAAGCGCCGGGCCATCTCCGACGTGGAGGAGTTCCGCGCGCGGCGGCTGACGGAGCTGCGCAACCAGTTGTCCGAGCAGCGGGTCATCTACTCGCCGCAGCACCCGCTCATCACGGACCTGGAGCAGCGCATCGTCGCGCTCCAGGAGGACTCTCCGCAGTTGGTGGCGCTGCGCTCGGAGCTCAACGAGCTGATTGGCGAGTACATGCGCAACGGCGGAGACCCGGGGGAGCTGGAGCAGGGCACCACGGGGCCGCTGTTGGGCGCGGGGGCCTACGGGGGCCCGGCGACGTCGGACAACCCGGAGGTGTCGGTGGCGGCGGACCGGGTGCGCATGCTGGTGATGCGGCACCAGGAGAAGATGCGGCGGTTGGACCAGGCGAAGACGGAGCTGGAGATTTCGCGCGCGTCGATGAAGCACCGCTTCAGCGTGCTGGCGCCGCCGACCTTCCCGGAGAAGCCGTCCAAGCCCAAGGTGCAGCTCATCCTCGCCGCGGGCGTGGTGGGCGGCATCGCCATGGGCATCTTCGCCGCGGTGGCGCTGGACATCATCCGCCGTCGCATCCTGGAGAAGTGGCAGGTGGAGCGAATCCTGAAGCTCCCGGTGTTGGCGGAGCTGGAGCGGCGCTAGCAGCGCGCTCGGGGGAGAGTGCCGTGACGGTGTGGACCTGGGTGGACCTGGCGCTGTGCGTGGCGCTGCTGCCGGCGACGGTGGCGTGTGGCTATCTGCTGCTGCTGACGGTGTTGTCGTGGCGGCGAGCGGCGCCGGTGCCGCCCGCGCCCACGCGCAAGTTCGACGTGGTGATTCCCTCGCACAACGAGGAGCTGGGCATCGCCCGCACGGTGGCGAACCTGTCCGCCGTGGACTACCCGCCGACGATGCGGCGCATCCTCGTCGTCGCGGACAACTGCTCGGACGCCACCGCGCAGAAGGCGCGCGAGGCCGGCGCCACGGTGCTGGAGCGGCACGACACGGAGAAGCGCGGCAAGGGCTACGCGCTCGCGCATGCCTTCGAGTTCAGCCAGAAGGACGGCTTCGCCGACGCGGTGGTGGTGGTGGACGCGGACACGGTGGTGTCCCCCAACCTGCTGCAAGCCTACTCACGGCGGCTGGCGGACGGTGCCCACGCGGCGCAGGCGCACTACGGCGTGATGAACCCCACGGCGTCGTGGCGCACGCGGCTGATGACGATTGCACTGGGCATGTTCCACAAGGTGCGCTCGCTGGGACGCGAGGCGCTGGGTGTCTCGTGCGGCCTGCGCGGCAACGGCATGTGCTTCACCCACGAGGTGCTGCGCGAGGTGCCGCACGACGCCTTCAGCGTGGTGGAGGACCTGGAGTACGGCATCCGCCTGGGCCGCAAGGGCCACCGCGTGCACTACGCCTGGGAGGCGGAGGTGCAGGGCGAGATGGTGACGGCGGAGAAGCAGAGCCGCTCCCAGCGTCAGCGCTGGGAGGGAGGCCGCGCGCAGATGCGCAAGCTGCACGGCTGGCCGCTCTTGAGTGATGCGCTGAAGCAGAAGAGCGGGCTGCTGCTGGACTTGTCCATGGACGTGCTGGTGCCGCCGCTGAGCCAGTTGGTGCTCGCGACGGTGGGCGGCGCGGTGGCGGCGTCGGTGCTCGTGTGGCTGTCGGGCGGCACGGCCGTGGGCGCCTCCGCGCTGGCGGGCTTCGGGCTGGCGAGCCTGGGCGCGTACGTGCTGCGCGGGTGGTGGGTGTCGGGCGTGGGGCCTCGGGGGCTGGTGGACCTGGCCTGGGCGCCCGTCTACGTGGTGTGGAAGGTGTGGCTGATGCTGCGCGGCCCCGGCGCGGAGAAGCGCGGCGAGTGGGTCCGCACCACCCGCGAGGCGGAGCGCCGCTGACCGCCTCCCCACGCGAGGCCGCGCTTTGAAGTGAAGTCGTCAGGTGTCGCGCGTGGCCCACCAGATGGCCGCGAGGAGCGAGGCCACCAGCGCCACGGCCAGGAGCCCTCCCCAGGACAGGAGGGCGCCGAGGCCCAGCGCCGCCGAGGCGAGGGCGACTCGCGCGACGACGAGCGCGCCCAGGGTGAGCGCCAGCGCTCCGACCAGCGACAGCACCCGTGCGATGGACCCTTCCTCTCGCAGGGGAATGCCCGCGGCCTTCAGTGCCTCGGTCAGGACACCCCGTTCCGATTTCGGAAGCGGAACGTCGAAGAAGGCGGTCGGGTCCCTCCGTGCGTCAAACCAGAAAGCGGCCACGCGATTCTCGGTGCTGAGGAGGCGAAGATAGCCAGGGCGGCCGATGGCACGGAAGACGCGGCGGGGTCCCTCGGAGGCGAAGGTGACGCGGTCCCCTTCGAGGAGGAGCTCCTGCCGCGAGGCGTGCGTTGCCTCTCGCCGCTGGCGGGTGACGATGGTGATGCAGCCGTAGGCGAAGAACAGGCTCAACACGGCGAGGGCCATCAGATTCAGGGAGAGCCACAGCGTCAGGGCGGCGCCCCCGACCAGAAGCGGCAAGCAGACCGAGGCGAGCACGATGCGCCGCTGAGCCAGCGCACGAAAATGACTGGCTTCCACCACGAAGGTCCGTGGATGCATCGGGTCCAGCGCTTGTTCGACCATGCGGCATCCTACAACAGGGTTGCATTGAGCAGCCGCGGCAAGCGCGCGTCGACGCGGAGTGCCCCCCGCCTGACGCGCCGTGGATGCGCTCGTCGGGGCATGGGCACGGCTCCCTCATGACGAAACGATGATGAACACCGGAGCCGCCCCGGGTGAACCCCGGCTCCGGGCTCGGGGAGGATGGAGCCTTCTCTCGAAACCTCCGGGGTGGCCTTGTGACGTCCCTCCTCCGCGCGGCTGTGTGTGGACTCCTGGGCCTGAGCGGCTCCGTCTGGGCCCAAGCCCTGGAGTGCGACGGGCCCGACACCTCCCGCCAGGGTCCCGTCACGGACGTGAGCAGGATGACCCCGGAGCCCCAGGTGGATGAGGCCTTCCTCCAGCGCCTCACCCTCACGAGGCCCGAGCCTCCCTCCACCGAAGAAGCCACACCCCCTCCGGAGCACGGCGACACGGAGGACTTCGCCGACGTGCTGAAGCAGCGGCACTCGCCCTTCGTCACGCTTCGCTTCACCTCCGCGAGCCCCTGCACCCCCTGACCGCGTCGTGCCGGAACCATGATGAAGCCACGAGCCGTGCATGCGGTTCGTGTCGGACACGCACGCGAGGATGCGGACTCCCACTCGAAGACCCCCGCGAGGCAGTCTCCCGTGTTGAAGCTCTTCACGGCCTATTTCGTGTGCATGCTGGTGCTCTTCGTCGCGGTGCCCTTGTTCGCCCGCTCCGAAGACGACGCCGACTACGCCCCGCCGCCCGGCATGTTCACGGGCACGGTCATCGACGCCCTGAGCCGCGCACCCATCCCGGGCCTCGTGGTCATCGCGACGTCGCCCAGCTTGAGTGAGGCGCAGTGGGCCCGGACGGATGACTCGGGCGGCTACCGCCTCCCCTTGCTCCCCGCGGGCACGTACACGCTGCGCTTCGAGCACCCCGACTACCCCTCGCACACGCGAGGGGACCTGCTGCTGCGCGCGAACCAGACGGAGCAACTCCAGGTGGAGTTGCGCCCCCGGTAGCACCGGGGCTCAGTCCGCCAGCGGCATGCCCCAGTCGGGCTGGCCGCGCTCCCCGAGCACCCAGCGATACACCTCCAGCACCTGCTCCGCCTTCGCCTTCCAGGTGAAGTACTTGAAGATGCGCTGCCGGGCCCGGTCGCCCATGGGCCGAATCACCGACGGGTCGGCGACGAGCTTCGTCAGCACGCCCCGCACGCTCGCCACGATGTCCTCCGGCGTCCCCATGGGCACCGCGAAGCCCGTCGCGGGGCTCACGATTTCACCCGGGCCGCCGTAGTCCATCACGATGGGCACCAGCCCCAGCGCCATCGCCTCGCACACCACCGCGCCGCCGAACTCGCGCACGCTGGGGAAGCCGAACACGTGGTTCTTCGCCAGGCGCCCCTGCAGCTCCTGGTGCTTCACCCAGCCGGCGAACGTCACGCCCGACTCGATGCCCTCGCGCGCCGCCTGCGCCTTCAGGTTGGGCATCTCCTGCCCATCACCGATGTACTCCAGCACCACCTTGCCCTCGCGGATGAGCGGCGCCGCCGCCTCCATGAGCATGGCCATGCCCTTGTACGGCACGAAGCGCCCGACGAAGGCCACGCGCAAGGGCAGCTCCACGGGCCCCTCCGACTTCGCCGTGCCGAAGCGCTTCGTGTCGATGGCGTTCTCCGGCACGTACACCGTCTTGTCCTGCCATGACTCCCCCACCTGCCCTCGCGTCGCGCGCGAGCCGGTGATGATGGCCGCCGCGTTCTCGCGCGTGGACTTGTAGAAGGGCATCAGCTTGTACGCATCCCGGATGTAGCTCAGCCACTCCTTCTCCCGCCGCCGCGCGCCCCCGAAGCCCTTGGGCCACGGCAGGCCGCCGTTGAGCGGCCCCATGACGAAGGGCACTCCCGCCTTCTTGCACCGCCGCGCCAGCGTGCTGGGCGTCGTGGGGCTGATGGGCGTGTAGCGATGCACCAAATCGAACTCACGGGCCTTGATGCGCTGGCCGAAGCGCTGCCAGAGCACTTCCTCGAAGTAGTAGTAGGGCAGCACGCTCAACGCCGTGGCTGTCGTCCAGCCAACGCCCGCCGTGCCCCGCATGAACTGGCCGACCTTGTCGAGCGGCTTCTCCACGGGCGTGGAGTCCAGCGCGGTGAACTGCGAGCCCTCCTGGACCCCCTGCTTGAGGATGTTCTCCCGGTTGCGCACCTGGGTGACCAGATGGACATCCGCCACCTCGGCCAGTGCGCGGTAGAGAGACCACCCCTCCAGCGGGACACTCACCCAGTCGGGGTTGCACAGCTCGGCAATCAGGAGGACGCGAGGTCGGTGAGCAGGCATACGTGTGGCTTCACATCTATCCCAACCGGCCCGCCAGATGTAGCCTCCGTCCGTCGTGACGTTCGCTCCGGACCGGCCCTCCTACCTGCGCTACCTGGCGCTGCTTGGCTTCCTGGTGCTGGCCACCGTGGGGGGTGCCCTCTTGCACCCCGTGGTCGCTTTGGCCCCAGCCCTGGCCGTGGGCGTGCTGTGGGTCGTGGTCAAGGTCCCCCTGCGCTACCCGGTGCTGGGCCTCACCTACCTGGTCCTCGCCGTGGACTTCGTCCCCGAGCGCCCCCAGTCCGGCTTCTGGCCCTCGCCGCTGTTCCCCATCGGCGAGCTGCTCTTCACGCAGCTGAGCGCCCTGACCAAGATTGGCGCCCTGCGGTTTCCCCTGGTGGACCTGCTCATCGTCGGGTTGTTGGGAATCGCCATCTACCGGCGCACGACGAAGTCCACCATCGACCCGCCGGTGCTGCCCATGCCCCGGCCGCTCATCGCCGTGGTGGCGCTGTCCTTCTTCGCCATCATGTTCATGGAAGTGCGCGGGGTGATGCGCGGCGGCGACTTCCGCAACTCGCTGTGGCAGTGGCACCAGGCCGCGATGCTGCCGTTCATCGTGGCCATCTATCACTACGCCATGCGAGGGCCGGAGGACTGGCCCATCTTCGCCAGGACGGTCATCGCCGCGGGGCTCACCAAGGCCGCCGTCAGCGTCTACTTCGGCGCCGTCGTCGTGCCCGCCATGGGCGTCTTCGTCGAGTACACCACGTGCCACTCGGACTCGATGACGTTCAACTTCGCCCTGCTGGTGGCGACCATGCGCTTCCTGGAGAAGCCCAAGGGCGCTCACGCCTTCCGCGGCATCCTGCTCATCCTCTGCATCTTCATGGGCATGGTCTACAATGACAGGCGTCTGGCCTACGTCAGCTTCGTGGGCTGCCTGCTGGCCGGCTACCTCATCACGCCCTGGCCCGCCATCAAGCGCACCTTCTCACGCGCGCTCGTGCTGCTGGCCCCGCTGATGCTCGTCTACTTCGCGGTGGGGTGGAACGCGCGCGGCGGCGCCTTCGCGCCCGTGCACAAGGTGCGCTCCCTCATCGACGGCGAGGGCGGCGAGGGCAACCTGGACTACCGCGACATCGAGAACCTGGACCTCATCGCGACCTGGACCCAGTTCCCCCTCCTGGGCACCGGCTACGGACACGAGTTCCTGGAGCCGATTCCGCTGCCCAACATCGCCTTCGTGTTCCCGACGTACCGCTTCCACCCGCACAACTCCCTCCTGGGGTTGCTCGCCTTCGGAGGCATGGTTGGCTACACGGGCATCTGGATGTTCCTGACGGTGACCATCTACCTGGCGGTGCGCGCCTACCATCGCTCGAACATCTCCGAGCACCGCGCCGCCTCGATGGTCATCGTGGGCGCCGTCATCTGCTACATCAACCAGGTGTTCGGGGACATGGGCATCATCTCGTACATCTGCACGTTCCTCCTGTCCCTGTGCGTGGTGGCGTCCGGGAAGCTGGCTGTGTTCACCGGCGCGTGGCCCATGCCGCGGAGCACGCTGGTGCCCTCCACGCCGTCCGCGCCCGTGCCGCCTCCAGGCGCCATCACCTATCCGAACCCGGACGAGACACCCGCCCCCAGCGTGGCCAAGACGGGCTGAGGCCCGCCGCGCTCACCGCTGGGAATGCCCGCGAAGCTCCTCGTCGCGTCCCGACCTCGCCAGCGCGGTGGGCGGGAGGACCAGCGTGAAGCCCTCGGGCGTCATCGCCACCGACTCCACGCTGGACAGCTCGCGGTAGGAACAGCCCGCCTGCGCCTCCAGGGCCACCGCGGCCTTCTCCGCGCCCGGCAGCGCCATCCCCTTCGCGGGCACTCCCGCCGACGCCGCCGACAACATCACCAACACCCGCGCCGCGTTGTCCCCCAACACCTCGCCATAGGCCGCGCCCGCGTCGCGGAGCTCCTCGAAGGTGCGCGCCCCATCCACGCGCCGCACCAGCACGCCCCACCCGTCCAGCACCTGCCACAAGGACTCCACGCCCAGATACGCCATGGCCGTCGCCGTCATCCGCGCGGGGACCCCCTTCGAGCGGGGCTCCGGCAGCGACCACGGCATCAGATACATGGACACCGACGCCGTCAGCGTCGCCCGCACCGCCCACGGCGCCGACAGGTCCTCCAGCGCATCGCCTGTCTCTTCCCAGACATCCCCCAGGGCGAAGGCCAGGGCCAGGGCGTACTTGCCCTCCCTCCCCAGCGACGCGCCCCCTTCCAGCAAGCGCAGACAGTCTGCCTCTCCGTCCTCATCCTCACACCAGCGCGCGTAGTCGCGCGTCAGCGCGTGCTCCGACGTCGACTCCTGAAGCGCGGCCCGTGAGCCCTCGCCCTCCTCGCCCACCGGGACGAGCCGGCGCCGCTCATACAGAGACATCCCGCCGCGCTCGGGGACACCGAGGCGGTGACGCGCCTCACGCAGCGGATGCGCGGAGGGCCTCACGCCTCGGGCCAGTCGCTCCACGGCGGTCTTGAAGGTGTCCTCATCCAGCTCCACCGGGCCCGCGCCGTCCACCGCGCGAGGCGTGTGGAGGACGGGCTCTCCCATGCCCATGTCCAGCCGGACCACTCGAGTCGTCGAGCAGCCCGCCGTCAATCCCATCCAAAAGAGACACCACACCACGGCCCGACCACGACCCATCACAGCCCTCCAGCATGGGGCGCAAAACCACCTGAGTGGTCTTCATCCTTATCAACGGGCTCCGACATTTTTAGTTCTCACGGCACCGCCGCGCGCACGTCACCGCGAGGCCTTCGGCAGCAGGACATGAAACGTGCTGCCATCCCCACCGCGCCCCGAGGACTCCGCCCAGATGCGTCCGCCGTGTCGCTCGATGATGCCTTTCGCGATGGACAGCCCCAGGCCCAGGCCGCCGTAGGAGACCCCGTGGGCCCGGCCGAAGCGCTCGAAGATGCTCTCCAGCCGGTCGGCGGGAATCCCCAGGCCCTGGTCCCTCACCTCGACGTGGGTCCAGCCCTTCTCCTCGCGGGCGCGGAGGTGGATGACGCCTCCGTCCGGCGAGTAGCGCAGGGCGTTGGACACCAGGTTGCTGAACACCTGGTCCAACCGCTCGCCGTCCGCCTTCACCACCAGGCCGCGAGGGGCCTCCACCTGGATGTACCGGTCCTCGGGCAGGGGCTCGAAGTGCTCCGCCACGTCGCTCAGGAGCGAGCCCACGTCCACCTCGCCTGACTTCAAGCGCAGCTCGCCGCGCTCCAGACGTCCGACGTCCAGCAGGTTCTCCACCAGCCGCGCCATGCGGTTGACGCTGCGCTGGACGCCCTCCAGGGCCCGCCCCACTCGCGGCGTCAGCTCCTCGCCGGCCTTCACCTTCGCCAGGTCCGTGTAGCTGCGAGCCGCCTGGAGCGGCGTGCGCAGCTCGTGCGCGGCCATGGTGAGGAACATGTCCTTCGCCTCGCTCGCGGCCCGCAGGGCCTCCGCCGCGTGGCGTGCGTCGTCGACGTCCGTCGCGGTGGATATCCAGCCCACCAGCCGGCCCACCTCGTCGTGCTCCGGCAGCGTGCGGAAGAGGAACCAGCGGAACTCCCCGTCCCTCGCGCGCCGCAGCCGCAGCTCCTGCTCTCCGGGGCGTCGGGAGCGACGCAGCACGCGCCAGGACTCCTCGATGCGGTTCATGTCCTCGGGGTGACAGCAGCGCAGGTTCTCCTCGCGCTGGCGGCCCTGCTCGGGCGTGAGGCCCGCGTAGTCCAGCCAGCCTCGGTTCGCGTAGCTGATGGTGCCGTCGGCCAGGAGCGCCCAGACGAACTGGGGCATGGAGTCCACCAGCCGCCGGAAGCGCTGCTCGCCCTGCTGCTCGAGCATCCGCCGCTCGCGCGCCCACAGCGTGGCCTCGTGTTGCTGCACGGCCTGCTGGCGCACGTACAGCGAGACGAACGCCTCCACCTTCCAGCGCAGCACGTCCGGATGGAAGGGCTTCACGACATAGTCGGCGGCGCCGGACGCGTAGCCGTGGACGAGGTTCGCCTCGTCGCGTCCGTGGGCGGTGAGGAAGATGATGGGCGTGTAGCGGGAGCGCTCCCGCTGTCGGATGATGCGAGCGGTCTCGAACCCATCCATGCCCGGCATCCGGACGTCCAGGAGGATGAGCGCGAAGTCCTCGCGCAGCAGCCACCGCAGCGCCTCCGACCCCGACGAGGCCCTCACCAACCGCTGCCCCATGGGCTCCAGGATGGCTTCCAGGGCCAGCAGGTTGGAGGCCTGGTCGTCCACCAGGAGGATGCTCGGACTGAGTGGCTCCACCTGAACGGGAGCATGGGGGATGTGCTGCTCGGTGCCTTCCAAGGCAAAGCTCCCTTCTCTCCGTCAGACCCCATCGCTTAATCAGCGCGGCGCCAACGGTCAGCCACCCATGGCCCCTTGGCCCGTCCCTCCCCCAGGGACGCATGGCCCGGACGCCCGGCCGTCCTGCGTACGGCGAGCCACGGGAGGACTCCATCGAGCCTTCAACGTAGGGAGTCAGGGACGCGGAGGCATGTCCTCCCGTTCGCGGAGCCAAGGCCAAGAGCCCGCTCCACACGCGCGGAACCAACGAGGTGCTTGCTCGCCTGGAGTCGGGCCGGGCGACGGGGACGCCCAGTGCGCGACAGGCACGGCGGCGATATCCGTGCACCGCTGGGTTCGGGGCCGGAGCCGTACACGCATCGAGGCAGCGCGAAACCCCCGCGGCGCCTGGGTTCAACCGGGCCGCGGCATCGGGTCCACCCTCGCGCTCAGACCACCGCGCGCTGGAGCATCAGCGCGAGCATGTCCGCGCTGCGCTCGCTGCTGAACTGCGTCTCCACCTTGCGCCGGCCCGCTTCGCCCAGTCGCGCCGCCTCGGCGGGATTGCGCGCCACCTTCTCCAGCTTCTCCGCCAGCACGAGCGGCGCCTGCGGCGGCACGAGCAGCCCGTCCACGCCGTCATCCACCAGTTCCTTCACCCCGCCCGCGCCCGTCACCACCACCGGCGCGCGCATGGCCATCGCCTCCATGATGGCCACACCCAGCGGCTCCTGGAGGCTCGCCAGCGAGAAGATGTGCGCGCGCTCGATTTCGCCTCGCACCTTGTCCTCGCCCACCGCGCCCAACAGCGTCACCGCGTCGCCCAGCTTCGTCTCCGCGAGCTTCGCCTCCAGCACCTTGCGGTACGTCGTGCCACCCGCCTCGTCCTCACCCGCGATGGAGAGCCGCGCGTCGATGCCCTTCGCGCGCAGGACGCCCACCGCGTCGATGAGGTCCGCGTGCCCCTTGCACGGGTTGAGTCGGCCACACGAGAAGATGCGCAGCGGGCCCTCGCCCGTCCACGCCGCGTACGGCACCGAGCGGTTGAACTTGCTCAGCTCCACGCCCATCGGCGCCAGCTCGATGCTCGCGGGCAGGTGCCCCGCCAGCTCCTGGTTCACCTCGCCCAAGAGCTTCTTCGTGATGACAAAGGCAAACTTCGCGTGGCGCCACTTCTCCTTCTGGTTCGGCCCGTAGTCATCCAGCGGCCCGTGCAGCGTCATGCTGTACGTCAGCCCCGACAACAGGTTCGCGAACAGCGCCACATGCGCCGCGTTGGCGCACGAATGCACATGCACGTGGGACCATCCCCGCTCCCGCGCCAGCGACGCCAGCCGCCCGCCCATCACCGCGAAGCCCAGCAGCTGCGCGCGCCCCTTCGCGTCCAGCCCCTCCGCGCGAGCAATGGACGCCAGGCACCGCGCCCACCCCGTGGGCATGGCCCGCGCCACCTCCGCCGCCGCCTTCACCATGCCGAGCGGCCCAGGAGGCGCCAGGTACTCCGTGCGCGCCATCGCCTCGCGCGCCCAGCTGTGGGAGATGATTCGCGCGGGCGGCGGCCGAGTGGAGACCAGCTCTGGAGCCACCCCCTTGCCTGGCAGCGCCTGCAGCTCGCGCCAGAAGAAGATGTGCGTCTGTCCAGGGAACTCGGGGATGAGATAGCCAATTTTCCGCACGGCCATTCCATAACACGCTCGCCCCCACAACACGCTCGCCCCCACGCCCCCCATGTCCCTGACGGAGAACACAGGAAGTCCGCCGGGCAGGTCGAATGTCACCCGCTCCGCATTTCCGGCCGGCCAGGTCGTTGGGAGGTCGCCACGCGTTGCGCTATACCGGGCAGCGCTCCATGGCCGCCGATTCCAGTGCACCGCCCCGTTCCTCGGACACCGAGGGTTCCGACACCACCGTGCCCGCTCCGGCGCTGCAACGGTTGTGGTTCGCCTTGGAGCGCCGAGGCTGGGCCTTCCTGACCGTGGTCCCCGCGCACCCAGGTGCCCCCGCCTTGGAGGCGGCCACCGCCATCCTCGAGGCCGGCGCTCCGTACGCGTCCACGCAGAAGATTCATCTGGAAGACGCCACCGGCATCTCCCCCGCGGAGGCGCCTCGGCGCGTGCTGGAGTTGCGCGAGCGCGTGGCCCGGGGTGAGCGCGTCGTCGCCATCATCGACTCCGTGCTCGCCCGCCCCGCGAGCCTGCCCCTGGCGCTCGCCGCCGACGGCGTCCTCCTGTGCGTCACGCTGGGGGAGACGGACTTCGGCTCCGCCAGCAAGACGATGGAGTTCATCGGCGCGGACCGCTTCGTGGGCAGCGTCACGTTCCCTCAGCCCAAGAAGAAGGGCTGGCTGCCGTCGTTCAGGAAGAAGAAGCCATGACGCCCTCGGACGCCTCCACGCCCCGCCTCAGCGTCGTCGTCGCCACCTTCAACCGGCTCCCGCTCATCTCCCGGCTGCTGGAGCAGTTCGCCGAGCAGACCCTGCCCCCCGGCCAGTTCGAGGTCGTCGTGGTGGATGACGGCTCCAAGGAGCCCGTCCGCGAGCCGCTGCTCGCCCAGATTCGCCCCTTCACCTTGCGCGTGGAGGTGCAGGCCAACGCGGGCGCCGCAGCCGCCCGGCACCGAGGCGTGCTGGCCGCTCGAGGCGAGGTGGTGCTCGTCACCGACGACGACATGCAGGTGGCCTCCGACTTCCTGGAGCGGCACCTGGAGCAGCATCCGCCGGGCTCGCGCAACGTGGTGCTCGGCCGCATCCGCCCGGACCCGTCCATCGGCGACATGCCGCTGTTCGAGCGCTGGTACGCGTACCTCAACCACCGCATGGCGGAGGAGCTCTCCGTCCCCGGCGCCCGCGCGCGCGGCAACCACCTGTACACGGGCAACGTGTCCTTCCGCCGCGAGGACTACGTGGGCGTGGGAGGCTTCGACAAGTCCCTGGGCCAGTCCGAGGACGTGGAGCTGGGCGTGCGCCTGGAGAAGGCCGGCTGCGCGTTCGTCTTCGCCAGCGACGCGTACGTGTTGCACGGCAGCGACCACGTCTCCTTCGAGCGCTGGCTCAAGCGTGCGAACCGCTACGGCATGTTCGACACGCAGGTGGCGCGCAAGCACCCGGACGTGCGCGGCGTCAATCCGTGGCGGCTCCTGTTCGAGACGAATCCGCTCGCGCGCCCGCTGCTCGCCGCGACGGTGGTGGCGCCGCAGGCCACCCGGCTGCTCACGGGGGCGGTGATGAACGCGGCGAAGGCCGCGGACAAGCTGGGCCTGGAGAAGGCCGCGTTCGCGGGCACGTCCGTGGTGTACGGCATGGAGTACCTCCGCGGCGCGCGCAGCGAGGCCGGCGGCTGGACGGGAATCGCTCGGGAGGTGGCTCGCTACCTCCAGGGTCAGAGGGGGAGATGAACATCATGAAGGAAAAGCGCTCGCTCCTCGGCTCGCTCGTCTCCGACGCGCGCGAGCTGGCCAGGGCCGCTGGTGGCGGCATGGACGCGAAGTCCATCGCCCGGGTGGTGCTGAGCAGTGACTCGTACCGCATCACCGCGCTCAACCGCGCCCGCGAGGCCGCGCTCGACTACCACATCCCCCTGGTCAACCACGTGCTGCGCGTGGCGCAGACGGCGGTGATGGGGATTGAGATTGGAAAGGAAGTCACGCTCGGCAAGGGCGTGTACTTCGTGCACAGCCTGGGCGTCGTCATCGGCGGCGATGCGCGCATCGGCGACCGGGTGCGCTTCTACGGGAACAACACCGTGGGCACCGCCAAGGACAACGGCTACCCCACCATCGAGGACGACGTCTGGATTGGCGCCGGGGCCCGGATTCTCGGGCCGGTGCGCATCGGCGCCCGCTCGCGCATCGGCGCGAACGCGGTGGTGCTCCAGGACGTCCCACCCGACAGCGTGGCTGTGGGCATTCCCGCTCGCATCTTTCCGCGCAAGGACACGGACGACGTGGTGCTGTGAGGCCCGCCTCGCGAACGCACTGGGGGAGATGAGCACATGGAGGACGGTGTGATGGGTGCGCGAAGGAAGACGGGCGCGGCCGTGGTGACGTGCGTGCTGCTGGCCAGTGGCACGGTGGCGCTGGCCGCCGAGCCGTCCGCCGCGACGAAGAAGAAGGCGGCGGCCTCCGCCGCGAAGAAGGCCGGAGGGAAGTCCTCCTCCGCCAAGAAGGACTCCGCCAGCGCGGCGAAGGACGCGGACTCGCGCAAGGGCGCGGCCGACGCGACGAAGTCCGCCGATGCGGAAACCGCCGCCGACTCGACGAAGTCCGCCGACGCGCGGAAGGACTCGGCTGACGCGACGAAGTCCGCCGATGCGACGAAGTCCGCCGACTCGCGGAAGGACGACTCCACGGGGGCGAAGTCCGCGGATGCACAGAAGGACTCCGCCACGCAGAAGGCGTCCGACACGGTGGAGAAGGCCGCGTCCGCCGCGCTGATGTCGCTCTACGACGGCGGCCTGTCCACCGGGTGGCGCGACATCGGCTGGGCGCCTCGAGAGCTGCCCCAGGGGGCTCCGGCGCGCATGCGCCTGTTCAACTACGGCGGCTGGATTCTCTACCGCCCCAAGCTGGAAGGGACGTTCGGCGCGCTGTCCCTGCGCCTGAGCGCGCCCGAGTCCTACGGCGAGTTCCTGGAGGTGCGGCTGGACGCGCAGGGCGCCACGTCCTTCCCGCGCATCCCCATCACCTCCGAGCTCCAGGTCCGCAAGGACGGCGAGTGGTCGGAAGTCCTCATCCCCATGGAGCTGCTCAACCCGCGCGGCGAGGCCTTCGACCGCGTGGTGCTGCGCGCGTCCAAGGACGTGGGGCGCGACTGGGTGCTCTTCGACAAGGTCTCCCTGGTGCCGCTGCCTCCCGACGTCGCCGCCGCGCTGGCCGCGGGCGGCGGACGCATGGGCAAGGGCAGCGGACGCGACACGAAGCTCACCATCGACTGCACCGCGCCCGGCCATCGCATCAGCCCGCTCATCTACGGCATCGCCCTGGACGGCCTGCGCGAGAAGAAGGACCAGCACCAGTTCAAGATGGGCGCGACGACGCGCCGCTGGGGCGGCAACCCCACCTCCCGCTACAACTGGAAGCTGGGCGGCGCGTGGAACACGGCCAACGACTGGTACTTCCAGAACGTGGACATCGGCCTGTCCTACGAGGACTTCCTCAACGCCAACCAGAAGCACGGCATGTCCTCCGCGCTCACCGTGCCCATGCTGGGCTGGGTGGCCAAGGACACGTCGTCCGTGGGTTTCCCGGTGACTCGCTTCGGCGCCCAGAAGGGCGAGGACAACGGCGCCGGCAGCGGCCTCACCCGGGACGGCACCGCGCTCAAGCCCAGCTCGCCTTCCCAGACGAGCACGGAGGCCTCGCCGGAGTTCGTCGCGGAGTGGATTCGCGCCATCCGCGAGCGCGACAAGGCACGCGGCGAGCGCAGCGTGCACATGTACATCCTCGACAACGAGCCCATGCTCTGGAACACGACCCACCGGGACGTGTTCCCCGAGCCGCTCTCGTACGACGGGCTCATGTCGCGCACGCTCGCGTTCGGCACCGCCGTGCGGAAGGCGGACCCGGAGGCCCTCATCGCGGGCCCCGCCGAGTGGGGCTGGACGAACTACCTCTGGTCCGCCGCGGACTTCGCGCCGGGCAAGGCGCCGCACTCGGACCGCCGCGCGCATGGGGATGTGCCGCTGCTCGCGTGGTACCTGCGGCAGCTTCGCGACCACGAGAAGAAGACGGGCGTGCGCATCCTCGACGTGCTGGACGTGCACTTCTATCCGCAGACGAACGTGGGCGTGGGGCTGGAGGGGAACACGGACCCGGAGACCAACGCCCGGCGCATCCGCTCCACGCGGGCCCTGTGGGACCCGACGTACAAGGACGAGTCGTGGATTGGCGAGCCCGTGCGGCTGCTCCCGCGCCTCAAGGAGTGGATTGAGCAGAACTACCCGGGCCGGCGCATCTCCATCGGCGAGTACAACTTCGGCGCGTTCGGCCACATGAGCGGCGGACTCGCGCAGGCCGAGGCCCTGGGCCGCTTCGCGCAGGAGAACATCTACTCCGCCTACTTCTGGCAGTACCCGACGAATGGCAGCCCGGTGTACTGGGCGTTCCGAGCGTTCAGGGACTTCGACGGGCGCGGGGGCCACTTCCAGGACTACTGGGTGCCGGCGAAGGCCGACGAGGGCGCCAGCGTGTTCGCCTCGCGAGACGAGACGGGGACGAAGCTGGTGGCGGTGGTGCTGAACCTGGACCCGGACCAGGCCGCGCAGGCGCGGGTGGAGTTGAAGGGCTGCGGGACGCTCACGGGAGCGCGGGTGATGGGGTATTCGGGCGCGCCCGGGGGGTTCCTCCCGCAGACGGCGGGGACGCAGACGGCGGGGTCTCTGACCCAGCGGCTGCCGCCCTATTCGATGACAGTGCTTGATTTGACGGTGAAGAAGCCATGAGTGTCGCGACCCCGGAGTCTCCCCAGTCCTCGCCGTTCACCACGGGCCGTCCGCGCTTGCGGATTGGACAGCTCGCCATCGACCAGCTCACGTTCGAGGACGCGGTGTCGGAGATTGGCCGCCTGGTCGACGCGCACCAGGGCGGGTACGTCTTCACGGCCAACGTGGACCACGTGGTGCTGGCCGAGGACAACACGCAGTTCCGCGAGGCGTACTCGCGCGCCACGATTTCGGTGGTGGATGGGATGCCCATCGTCTGGGCGTCGAAGGCGATGGACGTGACGCTGCCCGAGCGCATCGCGGGCTCGGACCTGATTCTCCCGCTGATGCAGTTGGGCTCGGAGCGCAAGTGGCGGGTGTTCCTGCTGGGCGCGGGGCCGGGCGTGGCGGAGAAGGTGGCGAAGGTCGTGGGCGAGAAGTACGGCGTGGAGGTGGTGGGCTGGGATTCGCCCATGGTCCGCACGGACGCGGGGAACGCGCAGAACGACCCCATCGTGGCGAAGATTCGGGAGAAGGACCCGCACCTGCTCTTCGTGGCGCTGGGCAGCCCGAAGCAGGAGGTGTGGATTTCGCAGGTGTCCGCGAAGCTGGGGCCCACGGTGGCCATTGGCGTGGGCGCGGGGTTCGACTTCATCGCCGGCACGGCGAAGCGCGCGCCCGCGTGGATTTCCAAGGCGGGCTTCGAGTGGCTGTACCGCCTGGTCAACGAGCCCAAGCGCCTGTGGCGCCGGTACATCCTCAATGACTCGCGCTTCGCCACCATCCTGCTGCGGGAGTTCTGGAAGAAGACAGGTGGCTGAGCCCGCGTAAGGGGTTTCCACGGGGGAGGGACACAAACCAGACAGTGTCCCGCGCTCCCCTCCGTCCCAGGCATTGAATGGCCAGACGGGGTGCCCTTAGCGTCCGCGGTCAGCCGATGACCGCCAGCACGACGACGAGGCAAGAGCGTGCGCGTCTGAATCGAGACGCGCTGATTTCAACACAGGTCAACGACTTCGTCATCGAGGAGCGGATTGGCGAAGGTGGAATGGGCATCGTCTATCGCGCCGCCCATCCCTTGATTGGCAAGCAAGTCGCCATCAAGGTGCTCCGCTCGGAGCTCGTCACCCAAGAGCAGGTGGAGCGGCTGCTCGTCGAGGCCCGCGCGGTCAATGCCATCCGCCACCCGGGCATCATCGACATCTTCGGGTTCGGACAGCTCCCTGATGGCCGCCCCTACATCATCATGGAGCTGCTCCAGGGCCAATCCCTCTCAGCAGTGCTCCAGCAGCGCTCGCGCCTCAACCCGAACACCGCCGTCTGGATTCTCGACCAGATGCTGGCCGCGCTCGGTGCCGCGCACGCGGCGGGAGTGGTGCATCGCGACCTGAAGCCCGGGAACGTGTTCCTCGCGGATGTACTGGACGGCTCGCGCGTCGTGAAGCTCGTCGACTTCGGCATCGCCAAGCTGGTGCGTGAACAGGCGGGGCCGGCCACCGTGACGGGCGCCATCCTGGGGACTCCCGAGTACATGTCCCCCGAGCAGATTCGAGGCAACGCCATCAGCGCCGCCACGGACCTCTACGCCGTCGGCGTCATCGCCTTCCAGATGCTGACGGGTGAGCGCCCATTCAAGGGCGACCAACTCCAGGTCCTCTTCGCCCACGTCGAGCAACCCCCGCCCCTCCCGTCCTCGCTCGTCTCCGACATTCCCTCCGAGCTCGATGCACTCGTCCTCCGGTTGCTCGCCAAGAGCCCGTCCCAACGCCCGGAGTCTGCGGACGCCGTGCGCCGAGCACTGAAGCAGATTCCGCCCAGCCGTCTTCCTCCGCTCGACACGGAGCCCACAAGCGTCATGGGGCCGCTCCGGCGGGAAGGCGGCACGAAGTCCACCGCGTCCCAGATTCGGCTCGACCGCCCCATGCTTCGGCGCTTCCACTGGGCCTTGGCCGCGGGCGGCGTGCTTCTCTCCACCATCGCCGCGACCGCGGTCCTGCGCTGGCCTCGCCCCTCCGCCACCGAAACGCCTCCCGAGCCCGTCGCACGGCGGATGGCCCCGGTCGCTCCCGAGGAGCCCGTCGCGAAGCAGCCCACGCCCAACGCGCCGTCTCCCCAGCCCCTCGTCGCCGCCGCTCCCACAGTGACCCCACCTCCCCAGCCCGCGGTGCCTGAGCCTCAAGCAGCTCCTCCCGAGGCACCCGTCCGGACACCGACGCCCGCACGAAGCGCCGCGACTCCGACGGACCCCAAGCTGGTTCACCGCATCCAGCAACTCACGGAGCGCTACGAGCAACTGACGTCGGGACACGCCCCTATCCCCGAGCTCGAGAAGGAGCTCAAACGCGTTCATGCCCGGGCACAGACGGCCAGGACTCGCTCCCAGCTCGCACATGTGAACACGTCCCTGGACACACTGACCCAGCGCCTGGATGCCGTCGCCGCGTCTCGGGTGCCCAGTCCGCTTCCCTCGCTCCCGCCCGTGGTGGCGCTCCCCGCTCCGGACCCTCAGTTCCTGGCCCTGTTGACCACGCCGAAGCTGACTCCTCCGGACGAAAAGCTGGCCCGGCGCTTCGCCTACCTCAAGTCGCTCTACCTGGTGCGCTCCATGAAGCGGGCGTACCCCAAGCACCACGAGGACACCTTCGTCCAGCTCCTGCTTCACGCGTTGAAGGCGGACACCGCCACCCAGCGCATGGACATCCACCGCGCCCTCGACGAGTGGAAGGCCGCGCTGGACCGGGCCACGCCCAAGTAGCTCCTCCCCCATCCGACAGTCCCCCCGCGCGGAACTTCGCGTGCAATCATCCACGAAATCCTTCGTAGTACGTGACACGACCCAGTCCTCCCGCACGAGACCTTCGGATTCCGCATGCGCCCCTTCCTGCCTTCCCGCGTCCTCCCCGTGGCCCTCTCGGGCCTCGTCGCCCTTGGACTCCTCACCGGCGCGGACACGCCCAAGCCCACCACCCAGTGGCTGGCCCGCCCCTCCGAAGCCGCGCGCATCACCCGCGTCGAGCAGGGCCTCCGCGCCCTCACCCTCCCGGGCGAGGCGCCTCGCAAGATGTCCCTCCAGGACTGGATGGCCCTGTATGAAGTCCCCGGCGTCAGCATCGCCGTCTTCGACAAGGGCGCGCTCGTCTGGGCCAAGGGCTACGGCGTGAAGGAGGCGGGCGGCACCGAGCCCATCACCATCGACACCCTCTTCCAGGCCGCCTCCATCAGCAAGCCCGTGTCGGCCCTGGCGACCATGCACCACGCCGAGAAGCGCAAGTGGTCGCTCGACGAGGACATCAACGCCAAGCTCGTCTCCTGGAAGCTGCCCGACAACGAGTTCACGAAGGACCAGAAGGTCACCCTGCGCCGGCTGCTCTCCCACAGCGCCGGAACCACCGTGCACGGCTTCCGGGGCTACTCGGCCCAGGCTTCTGTTCCCACGCTGCATCAGCTTCTCAATGGCGAGAAGCCCGCCAACTCCCTCCCTGTCCGCGTGGACACCGTGCCCGGCACCCTGACGCGCTACAGCGGCGGCGGCACCTCCATCGTCCAGCAGATGCTCGTGGATCAGCTCCAGAAGCCCTTCGCCACCATCATGAAGGAGACCGTGCTGGCGCCGCTGGGCCTGAAGAACAGCACCTACGAGCAGCCCTTGCCCAAGGCCCTGGAGTCCCTCGCCGCCGTCGGCACGCGCTCGGGCGGCAAGAGCCTGGAGGGCCGCTGGCACACGTATCCGGAGCAGGCCGCCGCGGGCCTGTGGACCACGCCGTCGGACCTCGCCCGCATCGCGCTGGAGGTCTCCAAGGCCACCCAGGGCAAGTCCCAGCGCGTGGTGTCCCAGGCCATGGCGAAGCAGATGCTCACCCGCCAGTCCAAGGACTTCGGCATCGGCTTCGAGCTCCCTCCGGGCCAGGCCTGGTTCGGTCATGGCGGCTCGAACGAGGGCTACCGCTGCGTCCTCATCGCCTTCGCCGAGCCCGGCAGTGGCATCGCCATCATGACCAACTCGGATGACGGAGGACTCCTCTTCGACCGCCTCGTCTCCAGCGCCGTGGCGGAGTACGGCTGGAAGGGCTTCATCCCCGACCCCGAGTCCGCCTACTTCACCACCGACATGCTCGTGCGGACCCAGGGCGTGGACGCCGCCATCGCCTGGCTCACCACGCACAAGAACACCGCGACCGGCAAGGACGCGCCGTCCTCCGACATCCTCAACTCCCTGGGCTACTCGGTCATGGTCAAGGGCCGCCTCCCCGACGCCGTGAAGCTGTTCGAGGCCAACGTCGCCCTCTTCCCCCAGGACGCCAACACCCACGACAGCCTGGGCGAGGCCTACGCCAACGCCGGACGAAAGGACGACGCCGTGCGCAGCTACCAGAAGTCCCTGGAGCTGAACCCGAAGAACGACAACGCCAGGAAGATGCTGCGAGAGCTCGGCGCGGCGGCGGCCACGACGAAGTAGCCACCCCTCCACACCGCGAGGACAGAGCGGAAACCACACCGCTCCGTCCTCACGGACGCACCACCGCATCACGGCTTCGTGCTGGCGTGCAGCACCACCCCACCTGGCGCCACGGACTCACGCCAGGTCGCCACGGGAGGTGCCCCCGCGAAGTCCCTCGTCACGCGCCAGGGTGCCCCCCTCGGAGCCCTCCTCGTTCAGCTCCTCGAGGGAGCGCCGCTGCGCTGTGACGGTCGCGGGCCGCGGCGGCTCGCGGAAGTGGACGAAGAGGAAAGCGGCCCGACGCTCCTGGGTGCGGAGAAGCATGCAATCATCCACGAAAGTCTTCGTAGAACGCACGACGACGCAGCCCTTCCCCCTCGAGCCCCACCCGGATTCCCCCATGCGACACCGTCTACCTTCCCGCGTTCTCTCCACGGCCCTCTCGGGCCTCGTCGCCCTTGGACTCCTCACCGGCGCGGACACGCCCAAGCCCGTCACGCAGTGGGTGGCCCGTCCTTCCGAAGCCGCTCGCATCGCTCGCGTCGAGCAGGGCCTCCCCGCCCTCACCCTCCCCGGCGAGGCGCCTCGCAAGATGTCCCTCCAGGACTGGATGGCGCTGTATGCCATCCCCGGAGTCAGCGTCGCCGTCTTCGACAAGGGCGCGCTCGTCTGGAGCAAGGGCTACGGCGTCAAGCACGCCGGTGGCAATGAGCCCGTCACCATCGACACCCTCTTCCAGGCCGCCTCCATCAGCAAGCCGGTGACGGCTCTCGCCGCCATGCACCACGCCGAGAAGCGCAAGTGGTCGCTCGACGAGAACATCAACGACAAGCTCGTCTCCTGGAAGGTGCCCGACAACGAGTTCACGCAGGACCAGAAGGTGACGCTGCGCCGGCTGCTCTCCCACTCCGCCGGGACGACGGTGGGTGGCTTCCGTGGCTATTCACCCCAGGCCCCCTTGCCCACGCTGCCCCAGGTCCTGAACGGTGAGAGCCCGGCCAACACCGCCCCGGTGCGCGTGAATGTCGTGCCCGGCACCCTGACGCGCTACAGCGGCGGCGGCACGCTCATCGTCCAGCAGATGCTCATCGACCAGCTCCAGAAGCCGTTCCCCCAAATCATGCGGGAGACGGTGCTCGCGCCCCTGGGCATGAAGCACAGCACCTTCGAGCACCCCCTGCCCAAGCACCTCGAGCCGCTCGCCGCCAGCGGGACTCGCTCGGGTGGAAAGACGGTCGAGGGACGCTGGGCCGTCCACCCGGAGCTGGCCGCCGCCGGCCTGTGGACCACGCCCACGGACCTCACGCGCATCGGGCTGGAGGTGTCCCCGGTGTCCAAGGGCCCCTCCCAGCGGGTGGTCTCCAAGGCCATGGCCCAGCAGATGCTCACCCGGCAGTCGGAGTCCTTCGGCATCGGCTTCCTGCGTCGCAAGGACCTGCCGTGGTTCGGCCATGCTGGCGGGAACCAGGGCTACCGCTGCCTTCTCATCGCCTTCCCCGAAACGGGAAGCGGCATCGCCATCATGACCAACTCGGATGACGGCATGTTCCTCTTCGACCGCCTCGTCTCCAGCGCCGCCGCCGAGTACGGCTGGAAGGGCTTCACCGCCGACCCCGAGTCCGCCTCCTTCACCACGGACATGCTCCTGCGGATGAAGGGCGCCGACGCCGCCATCGCCTGGTTCACCGCGCACAAGAACACCGCGACCGGAAAGGACGCGCCGTCCGCCGCCGTCCTCAACGACCTGGCTTATGGGCTCATGGGCAAGGGCCAGCTCCCCGACGCCTTGAAGCTGTTCGAGACCAACGTCGCCCTCTACCCCGAGGACGCCAACGCCCACGACAGCCTGGGTGAGGGCTACGCCGCCGCTGGCCGCAAGGGCGACGCCATCCGCAGCTACAAGAAGTCCCTGGAGCTCAACCCCCAGAACGACAACGCCGTGAAGCAGCTGAAGGACCTGGGCGCGGGGGCAGCCGCGAAGTAGCCCTCGGCTCACACGGGCCCGGCGCTCAGCTTCGAGGCGCGGGCCCTCTGCCCTCTCAGCGCGTGTCGTTGAGCCGCGCCGCCTGCGTCAGCAGGTAGTTGCGCTCCGGGAGGCTGGTGGTCCGCTCCGCCGCCTTCCGGTAGTGGGCCACCGCCTCAGCGTGTCGCCCCGCCCGCTCGAAGAGGTGCGCGCGGACCGCGTCGAGACGGTGGCTCTCCTCCAGCCGCCCCTCCGCGTCCAGCGCCTTCAAGAGCTCCAGTCCCGCCTCTGGCCCGTGCACCATCGCCGTCGCGATGGCGTGGTTGAGCGCCACCACCGGGTTGTCGGACAGCCCCATCAACACACCGTAGAGCGCGAGGATTTGGGGCCAGTCCGTGTCCTCGGCCCGCGCGGCCTCGTCGTGCACCGCAGCGATGGCCGCCTGCACCTGGTACGTCCCCAGCGAGCCCTTCGACAGCGTCGCGGAGATGAGCGCGACGCCCTCTTCAATCATCGCCGCGTTCCAGAGGCTCCGGTCCTGGACGTCGAGCGGAACCAGCTCCCCCTCCGGCCCCGTCCTCGCCGCGCGCCGCGCATCCGTGAGCAGCATCAGCGCCAGCAGCCCCGCCGCCTCGCCGTCCTCCGGCAGGAGCGTGTGCAGCATCCGCGTGAGGCGAATCGCCTCGCCCGACAGGTCCGTGCGGTGCAGCTCCGGCCCGGAGCTGGCCGTGTAGCCCTCACTGAAGATGAGGTAGAGCACGTGCAGCACCGCGCCCAGCCGCTGTGCGGTCTCCTCCGGCGTGGGCTTCTGGAACGGCACCCCGGAGCCCTGGATGCTCTGCTTGGCCCGGCTGATCCGCTGCGCCATCGTCGACTCGGGGACGAGGAACGCCTTGGCGATCTCCGCCGTCGTCAACCCGCCCACCGCGCGCAGCGTCAGCGCAATCGCGGAGGCCGTGGTCAGCGCGGGGTGACAGCACATGAACAACAACACGAGCGCGTCGTCCCGCCCCGCCAGCTCGTCCCCGTCCCGAGGCAGCACGAGCTGAAGCTCCGGCGGCACCAGGCTCACCACCAGCTCCTCGCGGTGGCGGCGCGCGGCCTCGGCGCGCACGTGGTCCGTGATTCGCCGTGAGGCGACCTGAATCAACCACGCACGCGGGTCGTCCGGCACGCCGTCGCGCGGCCACTGCAGGGCCGCCGCGAGCAGCGCCTCCTGCACCGCGTCCTCCGAGGCGCCGAAGTCTCGAAACTTCCGGAGGATGGCACCCAGCACCCGCGGCGCATGCTCCCGCAGCAGGTGCTCGATGCGTCTGTCACTCGACTCCGTCATCACATCATGTCGGGCGGCGGACCACTCATCACCTGCCGCACTTCGATCGCCATGTTGAGCGGCGCGCCCCCTCGCCCGGGAGCAGCGGACGCCTCCGCGGCGATGTCATAGGCGCGCTCCGGGCTGTCCACTTCGACAATCCAGTAGCCCGCGAGGAACTCCTTCGACTCGGGGAAGATGCCGTCGGTGATGGGCTTGCCGTCCGCGCCCGCGCGAACCCGCTTCGCCTGGTCCGGGAACGCCAGCCCTTCGGCCACCAGCAGCTCCCCCGTCTCGCGGAGCTTCTTCGCGAAGCCCACCATGAACCGGATGTGCGCCTGGATGTCCTCCTTCGGCCAGTGAAGGATGCCGCCGGCGCCCTCGCGAGGGGAGTTCATCATCAGCATGTATTTCATCTTCATGGGGTGGCTCTCTCGTCTCTTCGGTCACCCGCGCCCCGGGATTGGGTGCGCGTTCATCGGGATGTCGGAGCCACGCGCGAGGTCTCGACATCGGCGATTAAATTAATCGACGCGCCTCGCAAGCGGGCGAAACAACTGGAGTCTTCCGCGAGGACACCTCAGCAGACCTTGCCCGGATTGAGGATACCCAGGGGGTCCATGGCCCCCTTGAGGCGCCGGTGCACCCGCATCGCCTCCTCGCCCAGCTGCCGCCCCAGGAAGGGTTGCTTCAGCACCCCCACCCCATGCTCCCCGGTGATGGTGCCCCCCAGCGCCAGCGCCGCCTCCAGGATGTCGTCGAACGCCGCGCGGGCCCTCGCCAGCGCCGCCGGATCCTTCCGGTCGAAGACGACGGTGGGGTGCATGTTGCCGTCCCCCGCGTGGCCGAAGGTGCCGACCAGCACCTCGCGCCGCGCGGCGATGCCCTCCACGGCGGCGAGCAGCTCCGGGATTCGCGACAGCGGCACCCCCACGTCATCCAGCAGCGTCGCCCCCTGCCGCTCCAGCGCGGGGAAGGCCAGCCTTCGCGCGGTGAGGAGCAACTCCCCCTCCGCTTCGTCCTCGGAGTGGGTGACGAAGGTGGCGCCCGCCGCCTCACAGCAGCGCGCCATCGCCTCGATCTCCGCCACGCCCTGGTCGCCGCCCGCGTCGGAGCGCGCCAGCAGGAAGGCCGCGGCCTCCACGTCCAGGCCCAGCGGCTTGTACGCCTCCACCGCCCGGCACGTGGCCCGGTCCATCAGCTCCAGCAGGGAGGGCCTCGTGCGCGCCATGATGTCCGTGACCGCGAGACCCGCGCCGGACAGCGTGGGGAAGGTGGCCACCAGCGTCGTCGCGCGAGGAGGCTTGGGGCGCAGCTTCAGCGTCGCCTCGGTGATGACGCCCAGCGTGCCCTCCGAGCCGACGAACAGCCGCGTCAGGTCATAGCCCGCGACGTTCTTCACCGTGCGCCCGCCCGTGCGCACCACGGAGCCATCCGCCAGCACGACCTCCAGCCCCAGCACCGCGTCCCCGGTGACGCCGTACTTCACGCAGCACAGGCCCCCCGCGTTTGTCGCCAGGTTGCCGCCCAGGCTGGAGAACTCCCAGCTCGCCGGGTCCGGCGCGTACCAGAGGCCCTTCTCCGCCGCCGCGGCCTTCACCTCCGCGTTCAACACCCCCGGTTGAACCACCGCCAGCAAACCTCGGGGGTCCACCTCCAGCACCCGGTTCATCCGCATCAGCGACAGCACGATGCAGCCGTCCGTCGCGTTCGCGCCACCCGACAGCCCGGAGCCCGCGCCCCGAGGCACCACCGGCACCTTCCGCGCGGAGGCGACGCGCAGCACCGCGCGCACGTCGTCCGTACACGTCGCGCGCACGAGCACCAGGGGCTGCCCCGACGGTGCCCACTCCGCCTGGTCGCGACGATGCGCCTCCAGCACGTCCGCGTCGGTGATCAGCGCTTCCGAGGGAAGCACCGCCGCCAGCTCTCGCAACAGCGCCGTGTTCATGACGAGTGCTCTCCCACCCATGCGCGCATCTTCGAGTGCAGGGCCCACCTACCTGATGCCGCCACCGACTCGGCGAGAAAGCGAAGGGGAACAACACGCGAGCGAGCCCCCGTCGTGCCCGGACTGTTCTCCGGGCAACCATGCTGTCCAACCTCCCCGATTGACGCAAGGACAGCACCGTCGTGAGGATGCGCGCGCTGCTCGGTGCGAACCCATCGGAGGCGACTGACATGCCCAAGGTGCTGATTCTGGCTGGTGACGCGGCGGAGTCCCTGGAGGTGATGTACCCGTACCAACGGCTGCTGGAGGAAGGCTACGAGGTCCACCTCGCCGCCCCGTCGAAGAAGAAGCTCCAGTTCGTGGTGCACGACTTCGTGGACGGCTTCGACACGTACACGGAGAAGCCCGGCTACACGTGGCAGGCGGACCTGGCCTTCTCCGAGGTGAAGCCCGCCGACTACGTCGCCCTGGTCATCCCCGGCGGCCGCGCCCCGGAGTACCTCCGCAACAACGCCGACTGTCAGCGCATCGTCCGGCACTTCTTCGAGCAGAACCGCCCCGTGGCCCACATCTGCCACGGCCCGCTGCTGCTCACCGCCGCCGGAGTCCTCAAGGGCCGCAAGAGCGCCGCGTACCCCGCGCTGAAGCTCGACGTGCAGGGCGCGGGCGCGGAGTTCATCGACTCCGCCGCCGTCCTCGACGGGAACATGGTCTCCACGCGCGCCTGGCCGGACCACCCCGCGTGGATGCGCGAGTTCATGAAGCTGCTGCGCGCCAAGGCCCCCGCGGCCTGACGTCTTGACGCCAGGGCCCACTCCCGCCGAAGTGGGCCCCGGCGGCTGTCCCCGCCCACCATGTCCGAGGACTCCCCCACGCCCCCCAGGAGGACAGCGGTCGACACGTCGGTCCCCGACTTCGACATGCCCTTCCCCCAGATGCTCGCCGTGCGCGTCTGGAGCGTGCTGCTGGAGCTCATCACCCGGGTGGGGGACCTGCTGGTGCTCGTCTGGCGCCCGCGCCTCGTCCCGCCCTACCTGAGCCTCTGGCTGCGGGAGGCACTCGCCTCCCCCTACCGCGCGCGTCGCTCCTTCGACGTGGTCCGCGTCCTCCACGCCAGCGGCCAGCACTTCCGGGAGCTCATCTACGGGGAGACACCCGTCCACACCGCCGTGTGGCTCTTCAAGAAGGCGGGCCTCACCTCCGCCTCCCAGCTGGTGGACCTGGGCGCGGGCCGGGGCCGCGTGCTCCTCGCCGCGCGCTGGATGGGCGCTGGGGCCCGAGGCATCGAGCTGCTGGAGCAGCACGTGACGCTCGCCTCGGGGCTGGTGCGCCGGGCGGGCGCGGAGCTGCGCCAGGGGGACGCCACCCAGGCCGACCTGGGCGACGCCACCCACGTCTTCATCAACTGGACCGCGCTGTCCCCCGAGACGCGCGAGCGCATCGTCGAGCGCCTGCGCACCTGCCGCCCCGGCACCCGCGTCCTCACCGTCACCCGCCCCGTGGAGGGCCCGGGCTTCACCCTCCTCTCGCGGCACTCGCTCCTCTTCACCTGGGGCGTGGAGGACGTCTGGATTCACGAGCGGTGCGCCCCCGGGGATGCTCTTTGAGATGCAAACACTCCAGCGGGGGCACGGGTGGACCCGACTCCGGCGTGGCTTCCTCTCGTGACGGCTCCATGCCTAGGCTCGCCGGCTCGATGCCGGTCGGACGGGTCCGCCTCCCCCCGGGGCGCGCCCTCTTCACGACTGGATGACTCAGGTCCCCGGGCCCATGGGCCATGGGGCACACAGGAGCAGGCTCACATGAAGGCATGGATGGCCGTGGCGATGCTGGCGGTGGTTCCCCTGGTCGGATGCGGTGGCTCGCGCGAGCTGAACCGCGCGCGCGCCGAGTCGAACGTGCTGCGCAAGGACGCCGAGTCGCTGCGCGCGGAGAACGAGGCCCTGAAGACCAAGGTGTCCGAGCTGGAGGGGGAGCTGGCCAACGTGTCGAAGGAGCGCGACGAGCTGAAGGTCGCCGCGGAGCAGGCCGCCGCCGCTCCGGCCGTGGTCCCCGCCGCGGGTGGCAAGAAGCGCAAGAAGTAGTCCTGGGAGCATCCGGCGTGTCGGAGCGTTCGGCCCGACACGTCGGAAGCCCTGTCGGCGGTGCCCCTCGTGAGGCGCGCCCCAGGGCACCTCGGGCCTCGAGGCGCCCGGCACACCCACTGCACTGACGGACGCTCACCCCGGAGCAACCCCGCCCCGGCCGCGGCGGTGACACCGCCCCGCTCCCGCAGGAGTGAGCCATGCCCGAAGTGACCATCGACAAGCCCGCGCAGCCGCAAGCCTCTCCCCAGACGACGGAGAGCCTGACGGCCACGCTCGTCAACCAGACCCAGGCCAACCTGCTGCTCGTGAAGTCGGCCAGCGGCCTGCAGTGGACCCGCCCGCCCCCGGCCACCATCACCCCGGGCCAGTCCGGGCAGTTCGCCAGTCCCGGGGACTTCAGCAACCCCTCTTCGGGCTCTGTCGTCTACCAGTCCGCCTCCTCGGGCGGCGCGACGTTCACGCTGACGTGGGACATCCCCTCCGTCGGCGCCAACAGCATCCACTGGCAGACGACCCCGGGGCTCACCGCGCAGGAGAGCGGCTCGCTGAGCGGGTGGAACCTCTCCGCCTCCTGGTTCATCAGCGGGTGATGCCATGCCGGTGAGTGCCGGGACCGCGCTCCTCGCTCACGGCTGGGCTAGAATCCCGAGGTCCAGGCCCCCCATGTCCCCCACGCTCGCCGATGTGTCCACCGCCGCCGTGCCCGAGCGTGGAGGCGGCCCGAAGGGGCCTCAGCTCGTCCCGGCCCTCACCGTCATCTCCCATCCCGTCCCCCAGCGCGTCGGAGAGCGGCTGCGGCTCGACGCGCTCACCGCGGGACGGGAGGTGGCCGTGTCTCGCAACGGGCCGGACTTCAGCCGGCCGGGTGCGCCTCGCGGACAGCCGCTGAATGACCCGTTCATCAGCCGCAAGCCCCTGGTGTTCTCCCCGGGCTCGCGCGCCGGAAGCGTGCGGCTGACCTGCCAGGACGGGGGCACGAAGGTGGCCATCGCGGGCTCCACGCTGGAGGGGACCTGGGAGCTGTCCGAGAGCGAGCTGGCCTCGGGTGTCCCGCTGGAGCTGGGCCAGCGCGTGGTGCTGCTGCTCCACCCCGTGGAGGCGGCGGACGATGCCCCCACGGCCGATGCGCTGGGCATGGTGGGCGAGAGCACCGGCGTGCGCCGCCTGCGTCGCCACATCGAGCGCGTGGCGGACCTGGACGTGCCCGTGCTCATCCGAGGCGAGACGGGCACGGGCAAGGAGCGCGTGGCCCAGGCCATCCACCAGCGCAGCCGACGACGCTCGGGCCGCTTCCTCTCCGTCAACCTGGGCGCCATTCCGAAGGAGCTCGCCGCCGCCGAGCTGTTCGGGACGCAGAAGGGCGCGTACACGGGCGCGACGCAGGGCCGCGAGGGCTTCTTCCGCGCCGCGCACGGGGGCACCCTCTTCCTGGATGAAGTGGGCGAGGCCCCGCCCGAGGTGCAGGTGATGCTCCTGCGGGTGCTGGAGACCGGCGAGCTGTACCCCGTCGGAGGCTCCACCCCCATCGCCGTGGACGTGCGGCTGCTCGCCGCCACGGACGCGGACCTGGATGAGCGCATCCGCGATGGGCGCTTCAAGGCGCCGCTGCTGCACCGGCTCGCGGGCTACGACCTCCATGTGCCCCCGCTGCGCGAGCGGCGCGAGGACCTGGGTCGACTCTTCTTCCACTTCGCCCGCGAGGAGCTGACGGCGCTGGGCGAGGCGCACCGGCTGGACAACGAGGACGCCTACGCGCAGCCCTGGCTGCCCTCGGCGCTCGCGACGCGGCTGGTGCGCTTCCAGTGGCCGGGCAACATCCGACAGCTTCGCAACCTCGCGCGACAGCTCGTCATCGGGAGCCGAGGACAGCCCACGCTCCAGGCCGAGCCCCGACTGGAGCACGAACTGGAGCTCGCCGCCGCGGCCCTGCCCGGCGCCGCCGTGGCGGGCGAGGCGCTCGAGTCCCCCCTGGAGGGAGCCCGCGCGGCGCCGCGACGCAAGGCGTCCCAGGTGACGGAGCAGGAGTTGCTCGCCGCGCTGCGGGAGCACGCGTGGGACTTGAAGGCCACCGCCGAGGCCCTGGGGATTCCGCGCCCCTCGCTCTACGACCTCATCGACAAGAGCCCGAACCTGCGCACCGCGGGGGACTTGAGCTCGGAGGAGATTTCGCGCGCCTTCGAGACGCACGAGGGTGACTTGGACGCGATGGCGCGCGCGCTCGAGGTGTCCCGGCGCGCCCTGGGCCGGCGCTTGAAGGAGCTGGGCCTCACGCCTCGCGCGGAGTGACGCGCGCCTCGCGAGCGTGCGCCGCTCCGAGCCTCATGGCATGACACATGCTCATGCGGACACGGGTCAAACCGTGTCACTGGGAAGGTGAAACATGAGGAAGGCGATTGCAGTCGCAAGCGTGTTGGCTGTCGCGGGCTGGTGGGCTTGCGCGGCACGGACGGGAGTGGAAGCCCCCAAGCCCCAGCAGGAGGCGCGACTCACGAGCGGGGACTCGTGCCAGTGCGCTTCGGACCCGTGCCCGGATGACGGCGGGACGAACTGCCTGGATATCTCCGTGAGCCTCAACTCCTCGGGGAAGAAGAAGTTCAGCCCCGGCTGCGACTCCCACGGCTGGAGTCTGTGCGCGGGACAGCAGGTGGTCATCAGCTCCGAGCTCAACGAGGACCTCTGCGTCGACCTCATCAGCACGGGTGGCAACCTGGATGGAGGCACGGGGAGCCGGGTGTCCCTGTCGAGCGGCGCCTCCTGGACACCCTCCACCCTCTCCGCGGGCGAGTACTGCCTGAGCGTCTGCAACAAGAACGGCACCGACTGCTCCCAGGGCTGCAAGAAGTCGGACTGCGAATCCGACGACGCGACCATCCGAGGGAACATCGACGTCGTCACCAAGGGCCCCACCGAGCCCGAAGGCGAGCGCTGAGCCCACCGCATCGAGACTTCGAGCGGACTACCGCGAGACGGCGGCGGGTCCGCTCGAAGGGGTGAGCCACCGGCTCCACTCCTTCAGCAAGTGCCGGTTGTCGTCGAGCGCGCCGGACAAGAGTGCTCGCGCCTGACGCTGGGACTCCGACTCACCACGGCCCTCCCCCGGGGCCGGAGCAGCCAAGGCCAGCGCCAGCCCGGCGCGGAGGGCGCGCGCGCGGGGCCACTCCGCGCGCAGGGACAGGGCCTTGTCCACGTGGGAGAGCCCTCGCTCCAGCGTCGCCCGGCCTCCGGGAGACAGGCCCCGCTCCAGACAGAAGCGCCCGAGCGCCACGAGGTGCTCGGGCTGCGTGGGCTCCAGCTCGACGGCGCGTTGGAAGGCCTGCTCCGCCTCCGCGAAGTCCTGTCCCCCACGGAGAGCCAGCGCGTCCCCCAGGACCCGCCACGCCTGTGCCTGCTTGGGGTTGAGCTCCAACGCGCGGCGCAGGGACTTCAGGGACTCCTCCAGCACGGAGCCGGGCCGGTGGCCTTGCTTCAAGGCCCAGGCGGCCTCGGCCTGGAGCGCGGTGCCCAGGTTCATCCAGGGCTGAGGCAGGTCGGGAATCCTCGCCAGGGCGTCCTTCAGCGCCGAGCGCGCGGCGAGCACCTCCACCGCGGGCGACTGTCCTTCGAGCACCCGCATCGTCGCGCGCCAGGCGTGGGCCTCGCCCACGTTGTTCTGTCCGTAGCCCTGCGCGGGGGCCAGGGCGATGGCCGCGTCGAAGGCCTTCAGGGCCTCGCGCAGCGCGGGCTCCGCGTCCTCGCCTCGCTCCCAGGCGTCCTTGGCGCGCTCGAACCAGACGGTGCCCAAGCCGTTGTGCAGCGGCGGCAGCTTCGGGTTGATGGCCACGCCCTTCTCGTAGGCCGTCAGGGCGCTCGTCAGCGCGGGCTTTGGATCCGCGCCCGCGTCGCGGTGCCGCGCGGCGCGGGCCAGGTGCACCTCGCCCGCGTAGAACCATGGCGCGATGTGCGCTGGGTTGATGGACTGCGCGCGCTCCAGCGCCGCCGCGGCCTTGTCCAGGTCCCCCGAGGGGTCCACGGCGCGCGGATGCGAGGCACGGGCAAGGGACTCGGTGCCCAGGTTGATCCACGCCTCTGGCCGGAGCGCGTTGATGGCGACGGCGCGCTCGTGCGCGGCAATCGCCTTCTCGCGATAAGGCAGCGGATCACCCCCTCCGCCCTCTTCGTGGTCCGCCCAGACGCGGAACACCTGCCCCACGTCCGCGTGGAACTCGTAGTCGCGGGCCTCGGCGGGGATGCGCTCGAAGGCGGCGGCGGCCTCGCGCAGGGAGTCGCGTGGATCCAACCCCTTCTCCTGCCGGAAGCGCGCCCGCTGCCAGTGGACGACGGCCAGCTCATGCAGGACCCTCGGCAGGTCCGGACGCAGCTCCACCGCCCGGCGCGCGGACACCAGGGCCTTCTCCAGCACAGGCTCCACGTCGCTCCCCTGCCGCGACTGGTGCTCCGCGAGGCGGCGGTGGAAGCCCGCCAGCAGTGAGTGGGCCTCCGCGTCGTCGGGCGCCAGCGCCAGGGCCTTCGACGCGGCCTCCACGCCTCGGGCGTGTTGGAGCGGGACGTCCCCCTGTCCGTAGAGCGCCACCAGGAGCGCCCAGCCCTCCAACTGCGCGAGCGCGCGATACACCGCGGGGACACTGCGGCCGATGTCCGCCGCGTGGACATAGGCCCGCCGTGCCTCGTCGAAGTCCGAGAGCGCGCCCTCGCGGCTCCCCTTGTTCCAGCGGCCCGAGCCTCGCATCAGCAGGATGTCGCCGCGGAGCAGCGGGGCTTCATGGAACCAGGGGAGCCTCGAACCCAGCGCGTCCAGCTTCGCCAGGGCTTCCTCGGGACGGTTCTCGAGGAAGGCCAGCAGCGCGGCGACGTACTCGGGAGCGGGGACCTCCGCGCCCTCGCTCTTGCGCAGGAAGTCGCGAGCGGGCTCACCGTAGCGCTGGGTGGCCTCGCGCAGCCGGACCTCGCGCGTCGCCGCGTCCTGCTGCCGCTCCGCCTCCAGTCGGGCCTGTTGATACAGATGCGCCAGGGACAGCGCCAGGGAGTACGCGACACGAGGCTCCGTGGCCCCCGCCTTCCACGCGGTCTCCAGGTGACTCCGCGCGCGCAGGTCATCATCGAGCGCGAGGGCGCCGCGCCCCAGTGCGTAGTGGCCCGAGGTCTCCCCCATCGGGCCCGCGTCGCGCATCGCCGTCTCCAGCTCGCGCATGCGTGCGCTCAGGGCCTCGCGGTCCTGACGCGTGTCGTGCATGGGGGAGATGCCCGAGTAGCGGGCCTGGGCCTCGATGCGCTCCACCTGCTCCGTGAAGCGGCGGGCCAGGGCCTCTCGCTGCGCCACCTCCCGACGCGCGAGCACCGCCTGCCCCAGCGCGAGCAACACCACGGTGACGACACCGGTGCCCACGGCGACAGCGCGGCGGTGCTTGCGCAGCCACTTGCGCGCGCGATAGCCGGGGCCGGTGCGCGCGAGGACAGGCTCACCGTCGAGGAAGCGGCCCAGGTCCTCGGCCAGCTCTCGCGCGGAGCCGTAGCGCGCGGAGCGGTCCTTCTCCAGACACTTGAGGGTGATGGCCTCCAGGTCCACGGGGATGTCGCGGTCCAACGCGCGGGGAGGCCGAGGCTCCACGGTGGCGATGTTGCCCAGCACCTCCAGGCCATTCTCCCCGGGGATGGGCGGTGTTCCGGTCAGCAGCGCATAGAGCGTGGCGCCCAGGCTGTAGACATCCGCGCGCCGGTCCAACCGGGCCACCTCGCCGCGCGCCTGCTCCGGTGACATGTAGTGCGGCGTGCCGAGCACGGTGCCCGTCGCGGTGACACCCTCCTTCCAGTCTCGCGCGAGCCCGAAGTCCATGACGTAGGGCGACAGTGCTCCGTCGGAGGACCGCTCCACGAGGATGTTGGAGGGCTTGATGTCGCGATGGACGAGCCCCGCGCGATGGGCGGCGTGCACACCCTCCGCGGCCTCGCGCAGCACGCGGGCCTTCTGCTCGACGCTGAGCGAGTCCACGAGCGTCTGGAGCGGCTGCCCCTCCACGTACCGCATGGCGATGTAGGCGCGGCCTTGGACCTCGCCGACTTCGTACACCTCGCAGACGCGAGGGTGTGTCACCCGGGCCTGGGCGCGGGCCTCGGAGACGAACCGGCGGGCCAGCTCCGGCTCATCTCCGCGCACGAACTTGAGCGCGATGTGGCGGTGCAGCCGGGTGTCCCACGCGAGGAACACGCGGCCCATGCCGCCCTGCCCCAGGAAGCGGACAGGCGTGTAGTGCTCCCATCCCGGGACGGGGAAGGAGGGCTCCTCCGGGGTGGACCCAGGAGCAGCGCGGACCGGGTCCTTCCCCATCGTCAGCGTCGCGTCCTTGCCGGGGGCCTGCCGTCCCGTGTCCACCCGCGCCGGGCCCGGGCTGTCGGAGGAAGGAACAGCGGAAGCCACGGGGCCTCGCGTGTCCTCCTCACGGAGCATCAGGCGAAGGATGGAGGCATGGGTTTCCTCGGACAGCCGGCCTCGCTCCTTCAGCAACTCCAGCGGCCTGCGGCCCAGACGCGCCGCCTCCTCACGAAGGGCTTCGCACTCCTCACGGGAGAGGAGTCCTTCCGCGAGTGCATGGCGCAGCTCGACTTCGTCTTGCTCGCTCATCTTCCTCCTCGGACTCGGAGCCGCGGAGCGGAGCGTAGCCAAGCCACTCCGCGCCGTCGAAGGACCTGACCTGTCGGGCCAGACCAGGTGGGTGCGGGCACGACGCGGCGTCGTCACGCGGAGGACCTGGACAGTACGCGCGCTCGACCTCCCGCCTTGTCATGACGTGAGCCGGCGTTCCCCGGGCCCACGCTCCCGTGTCACACCGGGATGTCTGCGGACAGGGCGCCTCCGCTATAACGCGCCGCCATGTCCACTCTCATCCTCAGCGCCAAGGAGCTGCGCGGCCTCTACACCGTCCAGCTTGGCCTCGACGCCGTCGAGCGGGCCTTCCGCGCCCACGGCCGCGGCGAGTCCCTCATGCCCCCCAAGGTGTACCTCTCGCTGCCGCAGTACGACGGCGACTTCCGCGCCATGCCCGCGTTCCTCGACGGCGCGGCCGGAGTGAAGTGGGTCAACGCCCATCCCCAGAACCCCAAGAAGCACGGCCTGCCCACCGTGCGCGCCCTCTACATCCTCAGCGACCCCGACACCGCGTCGCCCCTGGCCATCCTCGACGGCACCCTCCTCACCGCGTGGCGCACCGGCTGCGCCGGCGGCGTGGCCTCCAAGTACCTGGCGAAGCCCCAGCCCCGCACCCTCGGGCTCGTCGGCTGCGGCGTCCAGGCCCGCGTCCTCATCGACGCCCACCGCGCCCTCTTCGGCGAGCTGGAGCTGCTCCTCGCCGACGCCTCCGAGGCCGCCGCCAAGGCCCTCCAGGCCGAGAAGGGCGGTCGCGTCGTCAGCCTCCAGGAAGCCTCCGGCGCGGACATCGTCTGCACCTCCACGCCCTCCCGCACCCCCGTGGTGAAGCGCGAGTGGCTCCAGCCCGGCGCCCACATCAACGCCATGGGCGCGGACGCCCCCGGCAAGCAGGAGCTGGACCCGCGCATCCTCACCGAGGGCCGCGTCTTCATCGACGACACCGAGCAGGCCCTCCACTCCGGCGAGGTCAACGTCCCCCTCCACGACGGCCTGCTCAGCGCCGACCGCATCGCCGGAACCCTGGGCGAGGTCGTCGCCGGCAAGAAGCCCGGCCGCACGGGTGACGAAGTCACCGTGTTCGACTCCACCGGCCTCGCCCTCCAGGACGTCGCGCTCGCCCGCGCCCTCTACGAGGTCGCCCGCGCCAAGGGCGTCGGCCAGTCGCTCGACATCGTCGGCGGCTGAGCCCCCCACGCGACACCCCGGACGTCGAGCCCTCGGTGCCCACCCCGCGCCGAGGGCTCCGCCCCACCCGCACGCCACACATGATGCAATCGTGAGACTGCTGTGAAGATGGTGACAACAGTCTCTCGCTACCTTCAGGACACCTCCAACCTGAAGGGAGCCGGACCGTGGAGCATCAGCGGAAGTCCTGTGTCTCGAGAAGCCTCATCCTGTCCCTGGCCCTGCTCTGCGGCGTCCTGAGCCCTGGCATCTCGGCGGCGGAGGTGCCCCTGATGTCGCTGCCCACGCTGTCGGAGCATTGGTTCCAGGTCGACATGCTCATCGGCACGGAGGAGATGGGGACCGGCGCCTTCCTCCCGTTCCGCTGCACCGAGGAGAAGGACGGCCTCGCGCTCGAGGCGCGCCAGCGCTACTCGAATGGCGCGGTCAGCGTGGAGGCCGCCTACCGGGTGAGCTCCATTCGCGACTGGCGGTCGACCCGGGACGTCATCCACGAGCTGGCCGCCCAGCTGGGTGTCCACGTGCGAACCGCCTCACGCACCAGCGAGGACGCCGCGCTCGGCCCCACGCTGGGATTGACCATCAACCACTGGCTCATGCGCAAGGAGACCCCGCGCTGGTTGGAGGTCTTCGCGGGGGTGCAGGGCGCCGCGCTCATGGTGCCGCACCGGGGAGAGCTCGAGGTCCCCGTGCGCGCCAGCATCGGCATCCAGGGCAACACCCCCGGCCTCAACTACATGCTCGTCATGCGCGGCGGCTGGGATGACACACGGCAGGGCTTCGACTCGCCCTTCACCGTCGGCGCCACGCTCGCCGTCGGCTTCGGGGAGAAGTGGTGACGCCCCCGTCACGACGCCAGGTCCGCGCCGTCCCGCCTCCGGGTCATCGCGGACGAGGAACGTGCTCCGCGCTCTCAGGGAAGGACGGGGTCACCTAAAACCCTGTTATTGCTGAATCTGTCCTGTTTTCGGTGACTGGACACTTTCAGTAAAAGTTCAGTATTTCGTGATTACGCGATACCTGCGGAGCGCTCGCGGCACCCACGGGAAGAGCCTTCCTCGGGCGAGCAGCGGCCCCACTACGACCTAAGGCCTCGGAGGTATCGCGTCGGACGCCAATGCCTGGCGCCCACACTTCACCTCTGGGAGCACCATGTCCACCCGTGTCCTCACGTCGTGGCGTCGCGTGCGTCCGCAGGCCTTCGTCGGCCTGTGGGCGCTGTGCGTCGCCTTCCTGTCCACGCCGTCCTCGGCGCAGACACAAACCAACTCGCAGTCCACCCAGCGCGCCATCAACTTCCTCAGCGCGGACGTCGTCACCTGGGTCAACGAGAACAACTGCGCGGCCTGCCACCGCGTGGGTGCCAGCACCTACGGCATGGCCGCCGCGCGGGCCAACGGCTACGACATGACCGTCGTCGCGGCCAACGGCCGGACGAACCAGGCCAACCTGGAGACCCTGGGCCAGCGCATCCGGAACGAGCAATTGCCCGACGGCTCGTGGATTCACACCGGCAACGCCTTCCGCAACGAGAAGACGTCCTTCGCGACCTTCGGCCTCGCCGGGTATGACCAGAACGTCTCCACGCAGTACAGCTCCGCCCTCGTCGCCGCGGCCAACTGGGCGCTGGCCACGCAGGAGGCGAGCGGCCGGTGGGTGTCGGACCACGCCAGCTACCCCGTGGACCACGGCAGCGTGCCCACCACCTCGCGCATCATGACGGGCATCGCCCAGGCCAAGCAGCGCGTGGACCCCGCGCGCGCCGCGCAGTACCAGGCCGCGCTGGACCGCGCCGCGGCCTACCTGCGCGCCAACCTGGACAACCCGGACACCAGCGCCCCCGGCAACGGCATGCCCTACACCTTCCAGGTCGCCTGGGCCGTGGTGGGCCTGAAGGCCGCGGGCCCCGGCCCCTCCAACGCGAACACGGCCGCCATCGACACGCTGGCCAACCGCCTGCTCACGCGCACCTCGCCGGGCAACCCGGGCTGGGGCGACTTGCCCAACGCCGCCGCCAACGACGTGGCCACCGGCAGCGCCATCTACGCGCTGTGCCTCGCCGGCCGCGAGCCCGCCACGGACCCGCGCGTGCGCAGCAGCATCGAGTGGCTGAAGACGCGCCAGGCCTCGGACGGCAGCTGGCGCACGGGCTCCGCGACGTTCGACATCCCCACCACCTTCGCGTCCCTGGGCCTGTCCTGCTACGGCGACTTCAGCGTGCACGTCAAAGTCGTTGGAGACGCGCGCAAGGAGCTGGCCATCGGCTCGCAGCAGGCGCAGCAGGTCACCTTCACCTTCAACGTGAAGAACCACGGCTACCAGGCGGACACGTACACGCTCAGCACCACCGGCGGCCTGCCCGGCTGGGCCTCCTTCCCCACGCCCGTCAGCCTCTTCCTGCCCGCGGGTGACGACGCGAACGTCACCGTCACCGTCACCGCGCCCGCGAACCTGCTGCCCTCGCTGCTGTCGGAGTTCACGCTCGTCGCCACCTCGGGCGGCGCGCCCGGCGTGTCGGGCTCCGCTCGCGCCACCGCGTACACCCCGCCCCTGCCGCCCGTCACGGGCCTGCCCACCACCACCCTCATCCAGACGCCCGCCGTCAACGCGCACATCATCATCGGCAACGGCAACGTGCTGTCCGCGCGCGTGCGGGACTCCGCCAACCTGCCCGTCACCGGCCCCAACCGGGGCGTCGTCACCTTCTACGTCGCGGGCATCCCCGTGGGCGGAGACGCGGACGTGGATGGAGATGGCCTGTTCACCTTCAACTGGGTGCCGCCCACCGACACGTGGACCATCACCGGCCCGCAGGACTTCCGCGCCGTCTACTCCGGCGTGGAGCGCACACCGCCCCTGGCCAACCTGCTGGGCAGCACCGACTCGCGCACCGTCATCATCGACGAGTTCCCGCACCTGACGCCCATGGTCACCATCGGCAACCCGCCGGCCTACACCCGCGAGACGACGCTGGACATCTGGGGCTACGCCACGCCGCGCGCCCCGGGCGCCGTCGTCACGTACGCGGCCTTCATCATCAACGGCTCCACCACCATCCCGCTCACCCCGGGCAACGGCGGCCTCGTCTACACCACCATCACCCTGCAGGAAGGCCCCAACATCATCCAGCTCACCGCGCGCGACAGCTTCGGCGGGGTCACCACCAAGCAGGTCAACCTCACCGTGGACCGCGTGGCGCCCATCCTCACCATCGTCTCGCCCACGAACGGCGCCTCGGTGAGCAACCTCAACGTCACGGTGACGTCGTCGGTGCAGGACCAGACGCCGGTGACGGTGGAGACGCAGTGGGTGGCGAAGTCACTGCTCGAGTTCGGCAACGGCACGGTGGAGCACACCGTCCCGATGAACGCGGGCAACCAGGTCATCCTGGTGCGCGCCACGGACAGCGCCTTCAACGTGACGGAGAAGCTGCTCACCCTCTGGGTGGACCCCGGCCAGCCGACCGTGACGACCAACCCCGGTGACGGGCAGCTCTACGGGCCGCTGGCGAACCACGCGCTCAACTACACCGTCAACGTCCAGTCCCTGTCCGCGACGACGGTGCGCATCAACGGCGGCGCGCCCATGGCGGTGGCTCGCGGCGGCGGCGCGGTGCAGACGACGCTCACGCTCAACCCGGGCGTCAACAACCTCAGCATCATCACCACCAGCGAGACGGGCGTCACCACCACCACCACGCGCACGGTGCGCTACGACGTGCAGGCCCCCACCGCCACGCTGCTCTCCCCCACCGAGGGAGGCACCGCCAGCGGCACCATCACCCTGCGCGCCCGCGTCACCGACAACTTCAGCACGGTGAGCAACGTCGGCTTCAGCCGGGACATGTCCGGCATCCGCGCGGGCTCGCTCCAGGCGGATGGCACGTGGACGGCGGCGCTCGACACCCGTGAGCTGCTGGATGGCGCGCACACCATCGACGTCTGGACGAGCGACAGCGTGGGCAACTCCACCGTCCAGCGCTTCAACTTCTTCGTCGACAACTGAGTGACATGAGACACGGGGTGGCCGCTTGCACGGGGCCACCCCGGGCCTCGAGCGTGCGTCAGGCGCCGCTCAGGAGGTTCGCCACCGTCGTGTTGCCCTCGGCGCGGGCCCGGTCCTCCGCCGTCTGCCCGTTCTCGTTGCGCGCGCTCTTGTCCGCGCCCGCCGCCAGCAGCAGCTTGACGATGGAGTCGTGGTCGTTCTTCGCCGCGGTGTGCAGCGGCATGTTGCCGCCAGCGTCCGGGAGGTTCGGGTTGGCGCCCTTCTCCAGCAGCGCCTTCACCGCGGAGGAGATGCCCACCCACGACGCCAGGAACAGCGGCGTGGCCCCGGACTCATCGCGCACGTTGACGTCCTGCTGGGGCCGGTGCTCCAGAATCATCTGGAGCGCGTCGAAGCGCTTCATCGCCGCGTAGTGCATCAGGTTCTGCGCGTCCGGCGCGACGGGCTTCGTGGTGTCCAGCCCCGTCTTCAGCATGGCGACAATCACGGACACCGGCTGGCCCAGGCCCACGGCCATGGACGCGGGGGTGACGAGCACCTTCTCGGGCGGCGTGCCCAGGTCCACCCACCCGTCCAGCGGCGCGCCCGCGTTCACCAGCGCCAGGATGAAGTCCTCCGGCATCTTGGCGAGCAGGGCATGGGCCAGCGCCGTCTCACCCTTCGAGTCCAGCGTCCCCGGCTTCGCCCCGTGGGCGAGCAACAGCTTGACGGCGTCGACGGCCATCTTCGCCACCTCTCCCGCCTTGTACTTGCCGCTCCCGGTGCGCTCGCGGAACAGCGCGACCACCTGGTGCAGCGGAGCCATGCCCCGCTTGCTCACCGCGTCGGGCCGGGCGCCCGCCTTCAGCAGCGCCTCCGCGATGCCCAGGTGGTGCGTGGTGAGCGCCAGCTCCAGCGGCGACACCACCGCCGCCGTGCTGCTCCCGTCCGCCTTGGCGCCACGCGCCAGCAGCAGCGTCACCGCGTCCAGGGCCTTGGGGAAGGAGCCCTTGATGCAGGCCTGGTGCAGCGCCGTCCACCCCTGCTCCTCGTCGCTGTCGGAGCCCTGCGCCTGGTTCACGTCCGCGCCCGCGTCGAGCAGCACCTGGAGCACCTCCGTCGAGTGCTCGCCCGCGCGCGAAGCCGCCAGGCTCAGCGCGGTCCGCCCGAACTCGTCCCGGACATTCCAGTCCGCGGACACGACTTCCTTCCGCACGGAGGCGACATCGTTCTGGGCAACGGCTTCGAGCAGGGCGGTGGACATGGGTGGGTTCCTTGCGTGTGGCAGCGAGGCTTCCTTCGCATGCCTCCGCGCTCCGAGTCACCAGGACATCGCGTGCGCCCACGAGAGCGCGCGGCCCGCGTCCAGAGGGGAGTCGCGGGCTCTGACACGATGAGAACGCGCCCCTCGTGCAAATCGCAGCAAGAAACCGGACAACTCACCGCGAGAAACCAGACAACGCGGGCTGTCCTGGAGAAGTCAGGTGCGGGGACGCGGCGCACGGGTGACGGGGTGGCTAGGTTGGACAGGCGTGGCCCCTCCATCCGCCATCCACCCGAGCACCGAGGCGGGCGCGCCGGGCGTCAACGTGACGCGGCGCTTCCACCACTCCGTGGGGGACTTCCTGCGGAGCCTCACGGGGATGGAGAAGCGCTTCTGGCTGCTGGTGGTGGCGGTGGGGCTCATCGCGGGGCTGGGCGCGGCGGGGCTGCTCAAGGTGCTGCGCTTCACCCAGGAGCTCTTCTGGCGCAGCGAGGCGGAGGACTTCCTGTCCGGCGTGGTGGCCGCGCCGACCTGGCGGCGCATGCTCATCCCCCTCCTGGGCGGGGCGCTGGTGACGCTGCTGTCGCTCGTGGTGGGGCAGCCCCTGCGAGGCCACGGCACCGCCGGCATCATCGAGTCCATCTGGGTCCGCTCCGGCCGCCTGCCCCTGCCGCGCGCGCTGCTGCGGGGGCTGGTCTCCATCCTGGCCGTGGCCATGGGCGCGCCGCTGGGCCGCGAGGGCGCGCTCCTGTCCACGGGGGCGGCGAGCGGCTCGTCGCTCGCGCAGTGGCTCGGGCTGAACGCGGGGCAGACGCGCCTGTTGGTGGCGTGTGGCGCGTCCGCGGGCATGGCGTCCGCGTACAACGTGCCCATCGGCGCGGCCCTCTTCGGGCTGGAGGTGCTGCTGGGCAGCTTCGCGCTGGAGCTGTTCGGCCCCATCGTCGTCTCGTGTGTGGTGGCGACGCTCGTCTCGCGCGTGCTCATCGCCGACCACCCCAGCTACGTCATCCCCGGCTACACGCTGCTGCACCCTCGCGAGCTGCTGCTCGCCCTGGTGCTGGGATTGCTGCTGGGCGGCGCGTCCGCGCTCTACGTGCGCGGCATCAACGCGATGTCGGACCTGCTGGACCGCGTCGCCTCCTGGCTCGCCCCGTTCCTGCCCTTGCTCGCGATGGGCGTCGTGGGTGTCGTCGCGGTGTGGCTGCCGCAGCTGTTGGGCAATGGCTATGACGCCGTCAACGCCGCGCTCCTGGGGCGGATGTCCCTGGCGATGCTCCTGCTGTTGCCCTTGGCGAAGCTGGCGCTGACGTCGCTGTGCGCGGGCGCGGGTGTCCCGGGCGGGCTCTTCACGCCCTCGCTGTTCTTCGGCGCCCTGCTGGGCGGCGCCTTTGGGATGCTGTCCGAGCGGCTGTTCCCAGGCAGCGCCCCCAGCGGCGCGTACGCCCTTCTGGGCATGGGCGCGGTGCTGGCGGGCACCACGCATGCGTCCGTGTCCGCGGTGCTGCTCATCTTCGAGCTCACCGGGGACTACCCGCTGGTGCTGCCGCTGATGCTCAGCGCGGTGGTGTCCGCGGCCATCAGCCGGCGGCTGGAGCCGGAGTCGCTCTACACCTCCGTGCTCAACCGCCGGAACGTGCGGATGCCGGCCACCATCCCCCACTGGCTGCGGCAGGAGGGGGCTCGCGCGCTGCTCAAGCCCGTGAGCAAGCGCGTCTCCCCGTCCGCCCCGTTCCAGGAGGTCGTCGCGCTGCTGCTGGAGCTCCCCGCGGGCGAGGACCTCTACGTCACCGACGCGGAGGGCCGCTACCGGGGCGCGCTGGTGCTGGACGAGCTCAAGGGCCACCTGCCGGACCACTCCCTGCTCCAGGCCACCATCGCGGAGGACATCATGGACACCCAGGTCCAGCCCATCACCCCGGAGATGTCGCTGAGCGAGGTCGCCGCCCGCTTCACCCAGACGGCGCTCGAGCGGCTGCCCGTGGTGGACGGCGGCCGGCGGCTGCTCGGAACCATCTCCAAGATGGACGTGTTGAGGCAGGGGACGTTCTAGGGGGCACTCGCATGGAGGAACACCGGGGACTGAGAGGCCCCGCCCGGGCCTGGAGCATCGCGGTCATGGCCGTGCTGTGCACCGTCCTGGCCTTCGTCCTGCTGCGCTCGCCCACGCCCGCCCGCGCCCGGCCGCCTCCGCCCGCACCGGAGACGCCCCGCCCGCTCACGCCCGAGGAGCGCCGCTCCATGTACCGGGCCTGGCCCCTGTTCGAGGGCTGGCCCCTGCCCCAGCTCCCCTCCGACGAGCCGCCGCCAGCGCCCCAGAAGCCCCCCGCGCCCGAGCAGGACCCACCCCCCAACCCCTGAGGGGGGGCCGGGCCGGGCGGCTCTCCCGGGGGGTTGCGGGGCTGAGGCGCCTGAATTCCAGGGGTTGCGCCTGTCCGCACGCGCACAAGCCCTACCTGTTCCATCGCCAAATCCAAAGACACCCTGTTAGGTTGTGACCCAGGAGGTCGTCACCCATTGCTCCAACCCCACCCCAGGGTCATGCCGATGATTGCCCCCTTCCCCCGTCGAGCCCTCTTCCTCCCGCGCCCCTCCGCACGCGCGCGCCGCCGCCCCCCGTCCACCGCTCCCCGCCGCGGGGAAGGGGAGGTGACGCCATGATGACGGCCCATCCGCTGGCGTTGCGTCCGGGGATGAAGGTCGGCCCCTGGCGGGTCATGGCGCGCCTGGGCCAAGGGGCCTTCGGCGCCGTGTTCCAGGTGGAGAACGGCGGCCGGCTGCACGCGCTCAAGTTCGCGCTGCGCGGGCCGAGCAGTGATGACCTGGACCGGACGGATGCGCGCGCCGTCCGGGAGCTCGCGTGTCTGCTCCACGCGGTGCATCCCCACGTCGTCCGGGTCTGGGCCCACGGGCGCTGGCCCGACGCCCGCACCGGCTATCACTACGTCGTCCTCGACTACGTGGAGGGCGACACGCTCTCCAACTGGGTGAAGCGCGAAGCCCCGTCCGCGCGCCGCGTGGCGCGGATGTTCTCCCAGCTGGCCTGGACGCTGGGGGAGCTGCACACGCGCAACGTCTTCCACCGCGACCTCAAGCCCACCAACATCCTCGTGCGCGCCGCCGACGACTCCCCCATCCTGGTGGACTTCGGCAGCGCCAACCACGCCGAGTCCCAGCCGCTCACCGAGGGGCCCCTCCCCCCGGGCACGCCCCAGTACCGCAGCCCCGAGGCCCTCCGCTTCCATCGCGAGAACCACTCCACGCGGGACGCGCACTACGTCTTCCGCGCCACGGATGACCTCTACGCCCTGGGCGTCACGCTGTACGAGGTGCTCACGGGGACCTCCGCCTTCTCGCGCTCGCTGCCGCGCGAGGTCCTGGCCGAGTACATCGAGACGCGCATGCCCACGCCCGCCTCCACGATGAACGAGCGCGTGCCGCTCGCGCTGGACGTCATCTCGCAGCAGCTGCTCCGCAAGCGCCCGGAGGAGCGCTACCAGGACGGAGGCGCGCTGCACGCCGCGCTCGAGGCCGCGCTCGACTCCGCGACGCTCGACTGGGACAGGCCCCTCTTCACGCGCTCCCTCGAAGAGGACTCCTCCGAGGAGACGCCCACGCCCACCAGCGAGACCGTCCTCCTCGCGCCCTGGCCCGTGCCCCTCCCCCGGCCGTCCTCGCGAAGGTCCTCGCCCACCGGAGGACGGGCGGGCCCGGACGAGGCGCCCTCCGCGTCCTTCCCCCGAGCCCCGCTGCGTGAGGCCATCGCGCGGCCTCGGCCCGCGACACACCCGCGGCGCGGACTCGCGCGGAGGCTCACGTGGGTGGGAGTCGGGGTGGGGGTGTTGGTGCTGCTCGGCTGGGTGTTCTCGCTGCTGCGCTGAGCTCACCGCGAGCGGGCCCGCACGCGAGGAAGCGCGCCGGGCCCGTGGCCTACTTCTTCTTCTGCTGCATCGCCGACGCCACCAGATTCATCAGCTTGAGCTGCACGGCGGACAGCTTCTTCAGGTTGCGCAGCAACCGCCGCATCTCCGGCGTGTCGTCCTCGCGCACCTTCCCGCTCGACTTCTCCTTCCCGGGCGGAGGCGCCGCCAGCTCATCCCCCAACCCCAGCAACTGGTGCGGCGGCACATTCAGCACCACGCACAGCCGGCGCAGGTTCTGCACACTGGGCAGCATGTGGCCTCGCTCCAGGCGGCCGTACACCTCCGACGCCATGCCAATCCGCTCCGCCACATCGGCCTGCGTCAGGCCCAACCGCACCCGGGCAGCCCGCGCCGCCGCTCCCAGCATGCTCGCCAGTTCTGTGTCCATGCGTGTGTCAGTCGTCCACGAAAGGAGGGGCCCCGCACCCGGTGCCTCGGGGGTCCCTAGATAACCCTGAAGGTCGGGTACTTTCACCATACCTTCAGCGTTTTTTCAAACGAGCCCGACGCCTCGCGTCGGGGCCTCGCGCCCCTCTCGTGGCCGCCTCTTCACGCCCGCATCACGCCGACGACGACGCGCTCTCCGCCGCATCCATCAACGCGCGCCGCCGCTCCGCCATGGTGAACAGCATCGCCAGCGGCAACCCGAGGAAGACGGCGTGCAACACGATTTGCGGAAACTGCGGCACGTCGAGGAACCACGGGTAGTACCCCCGCGCGATGAACTGGAAGTCCACCAGCCACACCGCGATGCCGAACAGCATCCCCACCGCGGCCTGGAACTCCCAACGTCCACGGCCATCCGGCGGCAGCAGCGCATCCAGGAACGAATAGAACACGCCCATGACGGCGGCGACGGCCAGGTGCACGCCCACGCCCGCCAGCACCACGCGCCCCCACGGGAAGCCGTCGGTGAACACCCGAGGCCCCAGCAACACCGCCGCGGACATGCGCACCGGCCGCCACGGACTGTCGCCCGACGCCAGCGCCACCACCATCTCCGCCAGCCCCAGCACCACGCCCGCGACCATGCCGAACAACACCCCGTTCGTGGCAGACCAAGGGGTGTACCTGCGCCGTGCCGTCATGGCTTCTCCTTGTCCGGGGCCGCGCCGCCTCCCTCGCGTCAACGTGGGCACGCCCACTCCGAGCGGGCAGCCAGGACACGGCGGTGGCTCAGGGCACCGCCTCCTCACTTGATGCGGGGACGGGCACCCGGAGTCCTCTCGCCCACGCCCCCTTCACCCGGCCAGCGAAGCCTTTGGGCGCCTGTCGTTTCTTCTGGGCGAGGGGGATGGGTTTGTAACTCCTTCAGCCACGAGCCCCTGCCTGCCAGCCCGCCCTCCACAGCGAAGCGACCTTGGGCACGGCATTGGCAAGGGAATCAGCGCAGGCAGCACCCATCGGCACCGGCACATGACGCGACCCCTCCAGCGTCCTCAGGGACCTCATCGCATCCACTACTCGCCACAAGCCTGGCGAGAGGTGGGACGCATGAGCGCGGAGGACTTCGGCGCGCTCCAGGCCGCGCTGGAGCAGTTGGGAGGAGGCATGGCCTCCGGGACGTGGCCACCGGATGAGCACCCGGGCCTCCATGTCCTGCCTCGCCACGGGCTGGTGCTGGGCTACGCGTGGGATGAGCCCTCGCGCACGCTGACGCTGCTGTCGCTGGAGCGACAGAGAGTCGAGGCGACCTGAAGCCCCCGCCTCACGCGGCGATGGGCATCATGCTCCGCACGGCTTCCAGCAGCTCCTCCACGGAGAACGGCTTGCGCAGCAGGCCGTTGGCCCCGGGCGGCACGTCGGTGGTGACGGCCGTGAGCACCATCACCGGGACGTTGCGCAGCCGGGGGATGGCTTGTCGGCGGACGAGCAGCTCGTGCCCGTTCATCTCCGGCATCATCAAGTCCAGGAGGATGAGCCGCGGCACGTACCGCACATCGGAGAGCTCCTCCATCGCCTCTCGCCCGTTGGAGGCGACAGTGACGTCGTAGCCCTCACTCTCGAGGATTTCCGCGATGGCGGCCCGGATATCGTCTTCATCCTCCACCACGAGCACGGAGCCGTGCTTCCCAGCGCTGGCCATGGGGCACAGCATAGAGTCCCCCTCCCCCTCAGGGCGACTCGGCGACCGCCGCGACGCGGCGAAAGTGGACAGATACCCACCCGGAGGCGCCACCCCCCAGGGTTCATCCGGGATGCCCGGCCGCCCGGCACGGGAACGTACATTGCCTCACGGGAACATCCGGCCCCAGGGGCCCCGGGCTTACCCCCACCCCCATCCACTCCCTAGTTTGAGTCGCCATGTCCTGGACCGCGGGCAGCTCGACGACTCGAACGACAGGCGCCCCTGATGCCCCGGGGGCGTGGAAGGCCCGCGCCTGGGCGGAGCTGGAGGCCGCGCGAGCGCGCGTGCTGGCCATGCTCGCCGGGCTGCCGGAGCGGGTGCTGCGCAACCAGCACTCGCCCTTGATGTCGCCGCTCATCTGGGATGTCGCGCACATCGCCAACTACGAAGAGCAGTGGCTGCTGCGAGCCCTGGGCGCGCCGGCACTCACGGACCCGGCCTTCGACACCCTCTACGACGCCTTCCGCCACCCTCGGAGCATCCGCTCCACGCTCCCGCTGCTGCCGCCCGAGGCCGCGTTCGCCTATGCCGCGCGCGTGCGTGAGGCCGTGCGCGAGCACCTGATGGAGCGCGTGCCCGAGCACAGCTTCGAGCCCCTGCTCGTGGACGGCTTCGTCTTCGGCATGGTGGCGCAGCATGAGCAACAGCACGCGGAGACACTCGCGGCCACGCTCCAGTTGATGACGGAGGTGGAGTACCGCATCCCTTCCCAGCGGCTGCTTCCGCGCGCGGGGAGGGTGCCTCGCGAGCCGGTGTTCATCCCCGGCGGCCCGGTGCGCCTGGGCACGGACGCGCCCTGGGCCTACGACAACGAGCAGCCTTCCCACGTGCGCGAAGTCGCGCCCTTCCTGCTGGACGCGCACCCCGTCACCAACGGCGACTACCTGGCCTTCATCGAGTCCGGCGGCTACGAGGACTCACGCTGGTGGCACCCCAAGGGCTGGGACTTCGTGCGCGCGGAGCGGCTCGGGCATCCCCAGTTCTGGCTGCCGCAGGACCAGGGACGGTGGCTGCGCAGGCGCTTCGGCCAGGTCGAGCCCCTGCCCCCCGACGAGCCCGTGCAGCACGTGTGCTGGTACGAAGCGGACGCGTACGCGAGGTGGGCCGGCAAGCGCCTGCCCACGGAGGCCGAGTGGGAGAAGGCCGCGCGCGGCTCCGACGGCGCCCTTCGCGAGCACCCGTGGGGACATGGGGCGCCCACGTCCGCGCGAGCGAACCTGGGCGGCGACGCGTGGAGACCCGCGCCCGTGGGCAGCCATCCCGAAGGCGTCAGCCAGGACGGTGTCTGGGGATTGTTGGGGGATGTCTGGGAATGGACGTCGAGCGACTTCCAGCCCTACGCGGGGTTCCGCGCGTATCCGTATCGAGAGTACTCCGAGGTCTTCTTCGGCGACGAATACAAGGTTCTCCGAGGAGGAGCCTGGGCCAGCGCGCCCGTGGCGGTGCGCAATGGCTTTCGCAATTGGGATTACCCCATCCGCCGGCAGATTTTCGCCGGCTTCCGTTGTGCGTCCGCGGTGTGAGGTGAGGCATGGATTCGATGGTGCTGCCAGTGGTGACGACGCCCGAGGAGGGCACGCGAGCCCTCCCGGGGGTGAAGGTGGACGTCTTCGTGAGGCCCGGCGACGCGAGGCGCGCGCTGCGGCAGGAGGTCATCGACGGCCTGTGCGGGACGCCCAAGGAGCTGTCGCCCCGGTGGCTCTACGACGAGCGCGGCAGCCAGCTCTTCGACGACATCACCCGCCTGCCGGAGTACTACCCCACGCGTCGCGAGCGGGAAATCCTGCTGGCCCACGCGGGTGACGTGGCCCGGCTGAGCGGCGCCACCACGCTCATCGAGCTGGGCAGCGGCACCAGCGAGAAGACGCGTCTGTTGTTGGATGCGATGGAGGAGGCGGGGCAGCTGTCGCGCTTCGTGCCCTTCGACGTGAGCGAGGTCTTCCTGCGCCGCGCGGCGGCGTCACTCGCCCGCGAGTACCCGGGCATCACCGTGCACGCGGTGGTGGGCGACTTCGAGCACCACCTGGGCCAGCTGCCTCGAGGCGGTCGGCGGCTGGTGGCCTTCCTGGGCGGCACCATCGGCAACCTCAAGCCGGCGGAGCGCGCGCGCTTCCTCCATGAGCTGTCGGAGGGGCTGCTGCCAGGGGACGGGCTGCTGCTCGGCACCGACCTCATCAAGGACCGGCAGCGGCTGTTCGCGGCCTACAACGACAGCGCGGGCGTGACGGCGGAGTTCAACCGCAACGTGCTCACCGTGCTCAACCGCGAGCTGGGCGGGGACTTCGACCCGGAGGGCTTCGAGCACTTCGCGCCCTTCGACGAGCACAACGCCTGGGTGGAGATGCGGCTCGTCTCCCGGCGCGCGCAGACGGTGTGGCTGTCCGCGCTCAAGCGCCGGGTGGACTTCACCGAGGGCGAGGTGCTGCGCACCGAGGTCAGCTGCAAGTTCGAGCAGGCCCGCGTCGAGTCGGAGCTGGACGCGGCGGGCCTGGGCCTCGCTGCCTGGTGGACGGACGGAGCCGGAGACTTCGCCCTGTCCCTCGCGCTCAAGCGCGGCTGAGACGCCCGGCCCCGCTCAGCGGCGCGGGTTGCGGCGGGACGTCACACGCACCGGAACCGGCGCCACCACGGGCCGGCTCCAGGCGAACCACAGCGCGGCCAGCACGGTGACGGCAATCCCTCCGGCGGCGAACAGCCGCTCCCCGACGGAGCTCAAGTCCATGGCGGCGAGGGGAAGGGGGAGCATTCCGGTGAACGACATGCGGGGACTCCTTGCGGGGGGCTGCGTGGAGGTCCTGGATGGGATGGGGCTCGAGACTTCCCACCGCGGGCCGGGGATCTGCAGGTTAGGGACTCACGACGGATTCGGGAAGGCCCCATGCCTCCATCCTTCCATAATCGAATGGACGCGCGGCGCTCGCCGAATGTTCAACATTGAGCCGTGCTTGCCTGCTCGCAAGCACGCCCCGTGACTAGCGGGACTTCGGCTTCGCCTGGAGCTCGATGTCGCGACACGCCTCGGTGGCCAGGCGGACATCCTCCGCCGACGCACCCGAGAGGGTCGCACAGAGGAACAAGTCATCGCCCACGCGCCGAGCGCCGAACAGCGCGGGCGACTGCAGGCCCACGCCCCCGTCCGCGAGCTTGGGCGCCAGCGTCACGCGCAGGAGCGAATAGCGCTCCTTCTGCTCTTCCTGGTCCAAGGAGATTTCGAAGTTCTTGGACTCCTCGCGCACGCGCTCCACGAGCTTCTCCACGGTCGGGAGCTGCTCGCCCTGGCCTCGCCGCACATCCACCCGGAGCACCGGCCGGCCCGAGGGGCCCGCCTGGAGGCTGTCATCGGAGGTGAGCTGCGCGGACCAGCCCTCCGGCAAGGGGACCTCCACGCCGGAGCGGTGCGACTGCGCGGTGCCATCCGGTGAGGAGGCGCCCGGACTGGCGCTCTCCTCCTTGCAGCCCTTGCAACCGGACAGCAGACACAGCGCCAGCAAGGCTGCTGGCGCGATGTGGGCCGGGGCCTTCACGGCCTACTTCTTCTCGCCGCCGGGGGGAGGAGGACGGGACGCGTTGTTGCCCAGGTTCTCCATCTTCAGCGAGCCCTCGAAGATGACCCCGCGGTCCATGGACAGGGACGGCGTCTCCAGGTTGCCCTTCACCCGGCCCGGCGTCTTGAGCTCGATGATTTGGGTCGCCTTCACGTTGCCTTCGACCTGCCCGTTGATGATGACGGTGCCGGCCTGGATTTCAGCCTGGACCTTGGCGCCATCCCCAATGACGAGCACGTCCTTGGTGATGATCTGCCCCTGGAACTTTCCGTCGATACGGACCTGTCCCTCGAAGGTGAGCTTCCCCTCGAACTCGCTTCCCTTGCCCAGAAGCGTATGAACCTCACCAGAGCGCTGCGACACGGATTCCTCCTCCCGCTTGAACAGAGGCCTGCTGGGTGCTTCGTCTTTCTTCCCGCCAAGGAGCGCCACGCGCTACTCCTTCCTGAGCAGCTTCAACAGCCGGTCCAGGTCATCGTAGGAGAAGAAGTCCACCTCGATGGTGCCCTTTCCGGGGCTTCTTTCGGTCAACCGGACCTTGGTCCCCAAGCGGCGCTGAAGCTCCTCCACCAAGGACTTCACCTGCGGGCTCTGCTTCGGCGGCGTCTTGCCCGCATCCTTCTTGCCGTGGGAGCGACTCTGCTGGACCAGGCGCTCCGTGTCACGCACGGAGAGCTTCTTCTCCGCCACCTGCTTGGCCAGGTTCTGCATCTCCGGCAAGCGGGGGACACCCAGCAGCGCGCGCGCGTGGCCCATGCTCAGGGAGCCATCCGCGACCATGTTCTTCACGTCCGCGGGCAGGGCCAGCAGGCGCAGGGCGTTGGCGACGGTGGAGCGCTCCTTGCCCACGCGCTGGCTGATCTGCTCCTGGGAGAGCTTGAACTCCTCCGCCAGGCGCTTGTAGCCCTCCGCCTCTTCGATGGGGTTGAGGTCGGCGCGCTGGAGGTTCTCGACGAGGGCGAGCTCGAAGGCCTGAACCTCGGAGACCTCCTTGATGATGACGGGGACCTCCTTGAGGCCCGCGGCCTGGGAGGCGCGCCAGCGGCGCTCGCCGGCGATGATGCGGTAGCCGTCCTGGTCCTTGCGGACGAGGATGGGCATGAGGATGCCCTGGGCCTTGATGGACTCGGTGAGCTCCTTGAGCTTCTCCTCGTCGAAGTGGCGGCGGGGCTGCTCCTTGTCCCGGTGGATGGACTCGATGGGGAGCTTGATGACGCCGGACTTGTTCGCGGCCGAGTCACCGCCCTTGCCGGGAGCGGCCTGGGGGATGAGCGCGGAGAGGCCGCGGCCGAGGGCTCGTTTCTGGTCTGCTGCTTTCACCAAGACATGACTCCAGCGCCGGGAGGGGACTCACGGCGGGCATGGGCGACGGAGGCGAGCGCGCGAACCCGTGAGCGGATTCGCGGACGAGCTCAGGCCACCCGCCTGCGGGGGGACTTGGGGGTGTCGCGCTTCATCAGCTCCCGGCCGAGGGCGAGGTAGCTCTCGCAGCCCTTCGACTTGATGTCATAGAGGATGATGGGCTTGCCGAAGGACGGGCACTCGGACAGGCGCACGTTGCGCGGGACGACGACCTGGAAGACCTGGTCCTTGAAGTAGCCGCGCACTTCCTCGACGACCTGGTGGGCGATGTTCGCGCGCGCGTCGAACATGGTGAGGAGGATGCCCTCCATCTTGAGGTCGGGGTTGAGGCCCTGCTTCACCAGGTCGATGGTGTGGGTGAGCTGGGAGAGGCCCTCGAGCGCGTAGTACTCGCACTGCAGCGGGATGAGGACGGAGTCCGCGGCGGACAGGGCGTTGAGGGTGAGCAGGCCGAGCGAGGGCGGGCAGTCGATGATGATGTAGTCGAACTCGGAGGCCAGGGGGCGCAGGGCATCGCGGAGGCGGAACTCGCGGTTCTCCTGGCCGACGAGCTCGACTTCGGCGCCGGTGAGGTCGGGGGTGGCGGGGACGACCTGGAGGTAGCGCAGCTCGGTGGGGTGGAAGAGCTCCTTCATGGGGCGACCATTGAGGAGGGCGTCGTAGATGGTGCCGTGGAGCTTGTCCTGCTTGAGGCCCAGGCCGCTGCCCGCGTTGCCTTGCGGGTCCATGTCGACCAGGAGCGTGCGGCGTTCTGCGGAGGCCAGGCTCGCGGCGAGGTTGATGGCGGTGGTCGTCTTGCCCACGCCGCCCTTCTGATTGGAGATGCAGATGATTCGACCCACGAGGCCCATCCTCTCTCTTGCCCGGCGAGCGCCAGGCGCCGTGCGAGGTGTAACGCACGACTGCGCGCGGATCCCGCTGCTAACACGCGGTTCGGTGTTGGATCAAATTCGCGGCACGGTGGGCACGGCTCCTCTTTTCGAGGGGTTCCAAGCAGGCCGCGAGCCCTGATTCCAAGGACTTGAAGGTCTGGAGTCCCGGGGGTGGAACGCGGGCGGGAGGGGTGGGTTGGAGGCCCTCCTGCCAAGGAGGCACGGCGGGGGTTTCTCGTGGAACTGGGGGTGTCAGCGGGTTCCCCGTGGAACGGGGCGAGTGGGTCGGGTCGAGGTGGGGGGTGACCATTCGACCTTGGGGGTTTCGTGCCGCGGAGGAGTCTGTGCGCGGGGACCATTCGACTGTTCGAGGTCTTCTGGGTGACGGCACGCAGGTTCCACGCGGAACGTAGGGGTGCGCTGGACCATGTTCTGGGTTCGGAGCGGTTGGCCCGCGGGTGGGTCGGCTTCGCGCGGAGGGGTGGGTTGGTTCGGGGTGAGGGTCGCGGCGGAACGCCTGTGTTCGGGTGGCGACCTCTCGACCGGGTCATTCGGATGAGGGTGGGCCGGGAACGAAGGGCTGCTCATCGTTGGGCTCGCGCGGGTTCGACAAGCGCGGTCGGGTGATGCGGGGTGGAGAGTTCATCGCGGATGCGCGCAGGTTCCGCGCGGCGTCCGTCGTGGTTGAGGGGCGGCGCCGCGAATCACGGCCCCATGTGGAGGCCGCCCTCTGCACATGGCCCCTGTTCGATTGCGGGAGTTCAGCGCGCAGTGGGTGGAGTCCGCTGCTCGGCGTTACTCAACTTTCACACGCGGCGGCCAAGCCCTTGAGTTCGGGACAGCCGTCGCGCGAGTTGGCCCGAAATGTCCCGCTGTTCCGTGTCGCGAATCGAGGCCACGGCATGCCCGCCGAACCCCTCCGCATGACGCCCACGGCAACCCGTTCAGGTTCCATGTGGAACACGGGGAGGTCACCGCTGCGTGACCGGCGGCCTCTCTCTGTCTGTCGCGCGGAATTGAAGACCGCCTTGTCCGCTCTTCATCGAGCGGCATGCCCATGGGCGTCGGCTCCGTCCTCTCGCCATTCAGTTCACGGTCCCCGCGAAGCACATCCTGGGTGCTGCGCCGCCAATCCGCTCGGCATCTCCAGGCGCTGCGGAACACGTCGCTTTCAGTGTTCTGAGCCATCAATCCGCTCGGCATCTCCAAGCACTGCAGAACACGTTGCGTTCTGCGCGCCAATCCGCTCGGCCTCTCGAGGCTCCGAGGAACACGTCACGTTCTGCGCGCCAATCCGCTCGACCTCTCGAAGCTCCGCGGAACACGTCACGTTCTGCGGTCTGCGCGCCAATCCGCATGGCCTCAATCAGCCGCGCGCCATCCGTTCATGCAGGGCACGGCACCATCCACCTTCTGTGTTCTGCGTCGCGACTTCGTCGGGCTCCGCGAAGTCGCTCATCACCCGACTCCTTCAGAAGCTCTGACCACGAGTCCCCAGGTCGGACGGTACGCCGACCGCATCGCGGTTGAGTCCGGACTCCGCTTGGGAACAGCATCAACTCAGGACCATCGCCCCAAAGGGAGCAGTCCTCATCACGTTCAGTCGTGGAGCGACCTGAGCTCCCGCAGCCTCATGAGTCGAACTCTTCGCGGTCCATGTCGAGCGCGCCGCAGTCCACGTTCCGAGGTCGGCATCGCCACTTCACTCGGCCACGCCAAGCCACTCATGCCCGGCTCCAAGTGGAAGATCCTGACCACGTGAACACCATCGTGTCGGTCGCCCTCTGGAGTCCTTCGCGGCCAAGCCCAGCACGACATGGAGCAGGCGACGGTCGAGTTCATGCTCCCCCACCCCACCGCGCCTCATCTGGAAACGAGCGGGCTCGCATCACCCGCAGCCATCACAAGACCTGAGCAACTCGCGCCCCACCAGGAACAAGTCACGGTCCACATCCAGGGTTCGGCACCACGACCCGCGATGCGGAGCCCTCTTCACCTGGCTCCGGTGGGCCCCGCATAGAAAGGTCGCGGTCGCGAGGTTCGCCGAGCGAGCCTCATCATGAGCCGGCTTAAGTTCCGCGCAGCCCATCACTACTTCGTGAAGCACGGTGACCGCTTCGCCTCTTCCACTTGGAACGCGGTGACCAGATGAACCGAGGCTGCCGCTTCACGACCAAGCCTCCAGCACAGGTTCCACACGAAACCTGTCGCCACCAGCATTCTGGGCTCAGCCACCGACATCCGATGTGGCAACCAGATGCCTTCGTGGTTCCGACTCGTGGACCCCAGCATCGATGCGAACACAGTCCACGGAGTCGCGATGAGGTTCGCCTCGCTGCCTTGAAGGGAGTCCGGCTCCAGGTGGAACCACGTCAGCGCGAATCCCCATCAACTGATGTCCGCGGTGAGCGGTTCGCACTCCTCTTGGAACAGGTGCAGGCATCGACACGAGGCGCGGCACGAGCACCACAGGTGGTGATTCGAAGCGCCTGTCGCCGGCTCCACATGGACTGCCGTACTCAACAGCCGGCCCCCATCCAGCGCTGAGCAGGTTCCATGAGGAACACGGAGCGGCCCCAGCCAGCTCCACGCAGAACGCGATGCATGGAGGCTCGAGGCCGGCAGCCAGCGATGACCACTGCTTCATCGTGCCGCCAGGTTCCCCCGAACCGCCACAAGGTGCGTGCCCGAGGCCCCTCATCACCACCGCACGCCGCGGCATGAAATCACCCTGCCTGGAACGCGGCGCATGAGGTTTCGAGACCCACCGATGCGCGATGGCATCTCTTCATCGCGCTGACCACGAGGCTCCGCCATCACCACCACATGCAGCTGATTGAAGGTGCCTCGGCCGTTCCGCATCAAACGCGGACCGCTCATCACTTCGCGCCCATCGCCCGCGACCTGAAGACCTCTTCGCGAGTGTCACGTGGAACGGGCACGCGGCGGTTCAACCGCCGCCCATGCGCGATGACCACCGCTTCATCGCGCAGCTACGACCACGCGGAGCACGACCATGTGCTGGTCCGAAGCTCCGCATCACGACCACATGCGACTTCTCGAAGTCGCCTCACCCGTGCCACGTGGAACACGGAGCGGCCATCACTTCGCACTCCACCCCAACTGCATGAAGCCCGCTTCGCCGGTTCCACGTGGAACGCGATGCATGGCGGTCCAAGTCCGGCCGATGGGCGATGACACCTCGTCATCGCCGCCACCAAGGCTCCACCTCACCACCGCATCGAACTGCGCGCAGTCATCTCGCCGGTTCCATGTGGAACGCGATGCGTGGCGGTCCAAGACCGGCCGATGCGCGATGCCCACGTCTTCATCGCCGCCACCAAGGCTCCACCTCACCACCGCATCGAACTGCTCGCAGTCGCCTCGCCGGTTCCACGTGGAACGCGATGCGTGGCGGCCCAAGGCCGGCCGATGCGCGATGCCCACGTCTTCATCGCCGCCACCAAGGCTCCACCTCACCACCGCATCGAGCTGCTCGCAGTCGCCTCGTCGGGTCCACGGGGACCACCGAGTGGCCACCACTTCGTGCCGACCGACAACCGCATGAAGCCCTCTTCCGTGTTCCACGTGGAACAAGCATGCGGCGGTTCATGCCTGGCCCACCGTGATGGCCGCCTCTTCATCGCGACGCCAGGTTCCACGTGGAACACGACAAGGGACAGGCATGAGGCTCCGCACCATCACCGCATGCGGCGACGTGAAGCCTCCTCACCCGGTCCACGTGGACCAAGCGTGCGGCGGTTCATGCCTGGCCCACCGCGATGGCCGCCTCTTCATCGCGACGCCAGGTTCCACGTGGAACACGACAAGGGACACGCATGAGGCTCCGCACCATCACCGCATGCGGCGACGTGAAGACTCCTCACCCGTTCCACGTGGAACAAGCGTGCGGCGGTTCATGCCTGGCCCACCGTGATGGCCGCCTCTTCATCGCGACGCCAGGTTCCACGTGGAACACGACAAGGGACAGGCATGAGGCTCCGCACCATCACCGCATGCGGAGGCGTGAAGCCTCCTCACCCGTTCCACGTGGACCAAGCGTGCGGCGGTTCATGCCTGGCCCACCGCGATGGCCGCCTCTTCATCGCGACGCCAGGTTCCACGTGGAACACGACAAGGGACAGGCATGAGGTTCCGCACCATCACCGCATGCGGAGGCGTGAAGCCTCCTCACCCGTTCCACGTGGACCACGAAGCGGCCATCACTTCGCGCCCACCACCCACTGCCTGAAAACCTCTTCACGTGTTCCACGTGGAACGAGCACGCGTCGGTTCAGGGGCGGCATCGAGCGATGACTGCCTCTTCAAGGAGATGCCTTGTTCCACGTGGAACGCGACCAGGGTCGTGTTCGTGGCCCGGCATCACCACCACCTGCATCAAGACCCCTCCGCGTGTTCCACGTGGAACGCCCTGCCCCGACCTCGCGGCAGCGCTGCCTTGTCATGCGGGCCTCCATCCAAGCCTTCGCAGGTTCCACGTGGAACACGGAGCGGTCATCACTTCGTGCCCGACACCACCTGACTGAAGACCTCTTCACGTGTTCCACGTGGAACGACGTGCCCAGAAGTCCGTGGTCACGCCGTTCACCAAGAAGGCCACTTCATGCACCTTCTTCGGTTCCACGTGGAACACGACCAGGCCCGTGTTCGTGGCGCAGCATCACCACCCCATGAACCAGCTCGCAGGCTTCTTCACCTGTTCCACGTGGAACATCGAACCCCGATGTTCGCGGTCAGCTGCCTGCCTTGATGAGCTCTTCGTGGCCTTCCTCGAGTTCCACGTGGAACACGCGGCGACCCTCCATCCAGCGTTCGCACCATCCATCGCGGTGCCTGCTTGAAGACCGCCTCGCGTGTTCCATGTGGAACCCATCAGGCCCGTGTTCGTGGCGATGCATCACCACCACAAGAGCCAGCTCACAGGCTTCTTCACCTGTTCCACGTGGAACGTCGCGGCCAGAAGTTCGCGGTCGCGTCCTTCAACAAGAAGGCCTCTTCACGCACCTTCTTCGGTTCCACGTGGAACACGCGACGTCCGCCACCGCGTGGTTCAAGCAACCTCCGCAGTGCCGTGAAGACCGCCTCGCTTGTTCCACGTGGAACACCATCAGGCCCGTGTTCGTGGCGAAGCATCACCATCACATGAGCGAGCTCGTAGGCCGCTTCCATGTTCCACGTGGAACGCCACATCCAGTTCTTCGCGCTCCAGTTGCCTGCCTTGCTGAGCGCTTCGCGGCCTTGCTCGAGTTCCACGTGGAACACGCGGCGACCGTCCACTCAGCGTTCGCGCCATCCTTCGCGCCGGCCAGTCGCCCCCTTCACTTGTTCCACGTGGAACGCAGTTGGGGCCATGTTCGTGGTTCAGCGTCACCACCACATGAACCCGTTCGCAGGCCGCTCCCCTGTTCCACGTGGAACGTCGCATCCAGTTCTTCGCGCTCCAGCTGCCTGCCTTGATGGCCTCTTCGCGAGCTTGCTGAAGTTCCACGTGGAACACGCGGCGACCCTCCACTCAGCGCTCGCACCATCCTTCGCGCCGGCCAGTGGAACTCGGCCGGGTCCGCGTTCGTGGCGCAGCCTCACCACCACATGAACCTGCTCGCAGGCTCCTTCGCCTGTTCCACGTGGAACGTCGAACCCCGATGTTCTTGGTCCATCTGCCTGCCCTGATGAGCGCTTCGCGACCTTGCTCAGGTTCCTCATGGAACACGTGGGCACCCGCAACTCAGCGTCCGCATCACCCTTCTCGCCGGTCAGCAGCGCCCTTCACTTGTTCCACGTGGAACGCCTCGTCTTGAGGTTCGTGGTCTTGCTGCGTACCCGGATGAGCACTTCGTGGCCTCGCGCAGGTTCCGCGTGCAACGCGACCGGGGCGGTGTTCGTGGCGCAGCCTCACCACCACATGAGTCAGCTCGCTCGCCTCTTCTCACCTGTTCCACCTGGAACGCCGCCCGCCGATTTCCGCGGGCATGCATCATGCCTTGCTGGCTGCTTCTCACCCTTGCGCAGGTTCCACGTGGAACACGCGGCGACCCTCGACTCCAAGTTCGCCCTGGTCAGCAGCTTCCTTCACTTGTTCCACGTGGAACGCGGCATGCGTGGTCGCGGCCCGGCATCCCCACGCATGCGGTGGCTTGAGCGTGCCTTCGTCATGCCCAGAAGTTCGCGGACGTGCCGCGCACCTTGGAGAGCTCTTCGTGTGCCTGCTTCGGCTCCGCGTCGAACTCGCAACGACCATCCGCTCACCTGATGACCGCTTCGCCTGTTCCACGTGGAACGCGACATGCGCCGTGGTCGCGGCTCCGCACCACCACTTCGTGCGGACTCTCGAGCGCCACGTCACCGTTCCACGTGGAACGCCATGACTGACAGCTCGCCGTCACGGCCATCGGCTTGAAGGACTCTTCGTGGGTGCATCTGCTCCATGAGGAACGCCATGACTGGCGGCTCGCCGTCACGGCCGTCACCGTGAAGACCTCTTCGCGCGCCGGCTTCGGTTCCGCCTCGAACGTCGGGACCGACAGCCCGCTGCCACGCCCGCCACCTTGAAGACCTCTTCGTGCGTGCTTCGGTCCCACCTGGAAATCCATCACCGGCAGCTCGCCGTCACGCGCGCGACCGTGAAGACCTCTTCGCGCGTGGGCTTCGGCTCTGCCTGAAACGCCATGACCGGCGGCTCGCCACCACACGCGCGACCGTGAAGACCTCTTCGCGCGCCGGCTTCGATTCGGCCTCGAACACCGGGACCGGCAGCTCGCCGCCACACCCATCACCTTGAACGCATCTTCACGCGCCGGCTTCGGTTCCGCCTCGAACGTCGGGACCGGCAGCTCCCCACCACACGCGTCACCTTGACGACCTCTCACGCGTGCATCGGTTCCACGTGGAACGTCGGGACCGACAGCTCGCCACTGCGCCCGCCACCTCGAAGACCTCTTCGCATGCCTGCTTCGGTTCCACAGGGAACTCGCGGCAGCCATCGCTCAGGTTCCTGCCTTCATCTCCTTGGGTGACTTGGTGGACGGAGGAGCCCCATGCCCTGAAGCCTGTGGGCACTGACTTCACGCCGACGAGTTCCTCACGACCGGGGTCCGAGTTCCGTCCGGACCAGGTGGCACTCTCTTCCTGGCGCCACCTCTTGAGCCGAGTTGCGAGCGGACCCACCGATTCGCTGTGAATCACGCGGTGACTCGCGTCAGGGTCCGCATCCACCGCAACAGAACGACTCCATCACTCGTTGGTCGGGTGGCCCATCCAGAAGGAAGGTCGTTTCGTGGGCTGGCTCATCAGCCATGTGGAGCAGGCGGAGGGACCTCGCTCCACGCCCCACTCCTGGAGGCGACTTGAAGACCTCCCAATCTGTTCGCCGTTTCGTGTGGACCGCGTGCATCCGAACTCGGCCGAAGCGCTCGTCAGGTCGACTGCTCCATCGCTGAACTTCCCATCCCTGTGGAGCGGGTCGTCCACCTGAGCATGAGAGCCCTCACCTCTTTCCCTTGGGACCGCGATGAGGGTGAGAAACCATCGACCTGCGCCAGAGCTCAGCTGCTCGCCGTCCGTGTGGAGCGCGAAGTTGCTATCGCCTGGCTGCTCGGCACCCCATTCGATGGCGCTTGAGGTCTGGCAGGAAGCACTCTTCGAGCGCCCCTGCGGAACCTGAACCACGGGCAGAGCGGCACACAAGTGAGCAGGAGACAGCCCCGCGAGCTCAACATGGCGCGCCCCTTCCCGGTCAGGTCTCCTCAGAACCCCCACTACCTGGCTGACACCGCCACAAGCGGGCCCCACTCGCCCTCCCCTTCCCACGCTGAACAGCCACCAGCGCTTGATGGCGTGGGGCGCCGCGAGTCCTCCCGCGCCCTCGCGATGATTCGGCACCAAGCAGGCAGCGGATTGGCTGGCTCCATGCCGGTCGACAAGCTTGATGGAGGAAGGCCCCACTGCCTGCACCTCCACGGGTTCGTTCCGCGTGGGGATCGAATGAAGAAGGCTCACCGACTCTGCCGTGCACCTCACAAGACCACGACAACAACCACTGAGGATGAGTCTCTGGTTCTGACAGCAGCGCTGGTCGTTCCTCCCTGGCCTCTGTCGGATGCACTCGCCTGCGCAGACTCGTCTTCGGGAAAGTCGGCCATCTTCATCGCGCCACCCATGGTCACAGTCTCGGCGATGCAGACCCGCTCTCGCGTCAAACCAGCTTCACCATCCCCTGCGGCACTCTTGATGAAGGAGCACGGAGGCCCTGGTCGACCACGAGCTGCACACCCCCAACCTCGCGCTGTTGTGTCGACCCGGTCGAACTGCTTCGAGACTCCGCTGGGACCGAGTCTTTCCCGCTCCATCACTTCATCCGAAGCGCTCGCCCATCTGCTCAGCGGCAACCAGGCACAACATCTTCGGCATGCCCCCCGGCCGCTTCGTCTCCGCATGAACAGGACTCGGTATGGTGGGGTCAGCTGCATGCTCGTTCCACGAGGAACCTGCCAATGCACTGGCATTCCTCACGCACTGGCTGACAGTGCCGTTGAACCTGCGCGTCATGCTGGCACTCGGCCCCTCGCTTGTTCCAAGTCGTGGCCGCACGCGGATTGAACGCGACGCGCATCCGTCGCGAGTGCGCCTGCACGTGACGTCAACTTGAGCCGCTCGCCGATGCGCTCGACTTGTTCCTCGCGACCCTCACGGGCACGCACGGGATGCATTGGCGCACCCCACCCTGCCGACTATGAGTCAGTGGGCACTGCCCATCTGAGGAGCGTCGGACTCCGTGGCACCCGCGACTGACTGCTGCCACGGAACACTCCATGAGCGTCAGCGCATGCATCATTCCGAGTGACCCTCGGACATCGGCAGACCTCTTCATCGGGGGCTCTCCATTGAGATGCTGCCGGCGCGCGGCCTCTCAACGGAGAGATGGAAAGCCATCTCCGAAGCACTCATGAGAACCGGGCTCCACGCTTCGCACGAGCAACACGCATCGCCGTGTGAGTAGCGATAGGTCCGGGGGTCCCCCATCTTCGAGAACCATCCGCAGCGTTTCCGTTCACGCGCATCGGGGCTCGCCGCTTGAATCCGCGATGACGAAGCCGCAGCCATCACGACATGGGGCGAGCGTGCACCGACTCAGCGCCCAGCATCGCAGTCTCTCATCAGCACGAATCGGTGACGTCGACGCACTCGAGCTCGCTCCTGACTCCCCACCAACCTGCGCAGCCAGCGGCAGATTGATTGCCCGGGACATCGCTTCACCGACCCTCGGCATGCACAGCGACCTTCAACACCGTCGCTCGACATGAGAAGCCGAACCACTTGGGCTGCCCTTGATTCAACTCGTGAGGAGGGCTCGTCCCTTTCATTCCGCGGAGCAGTGGCGACAGTTCGTCAGGCTGCCCCTTGGGCCTCCATGTCTCCGCCTGCTCTGTTGACTCCCTCGCTCCCTGATGGCCGCGAGCGGAGAGCAGCGCGCATGCATTGATGGCTCACTTCGTTCCGGCGCCCGCTCGGCTCCTTGCCGGCCATCGACTTCGCGGACTCAACGGCCCTCACTGTCGGCACCGATTGATGGACGCACGCTCCTCGCGTTCGTTCTGCATGAGTTCGCGACCAGCTTTCGCGATACGGCCAACCTCGCGTGTCATGCGAGGCCACATGCGGAGCATCCTTCGGATTTGCTTCGCGTGCCCGCGTCGACGTTGGCCGACTGCTCGGAAAGAAGCTCTCCGTCACCCTGTTGCACCTGTGATGGACAATGCACTCAGCGGAGCGTCGCCTCGTGGGCCTCGATGAAAGGCTCGGAGCCGACACTGCTCATCGACTCGGCTTCGGGCAGTCCCTACCGGGTCCACTCACCTTGGTAGAGCACCACTCGATAGCCATCCGGGTCCTCGAAGGTCTTCCCTTTCGCGTCCCAGTAGGGATTGCGCGAGCGCACTGGAGGGAAGCCGGATTGCTCCATCCGGCGCACTCGCTGTTCCCACTCGGCGCGCTCAGGCAGATAGAAGACCAACAGGTTGTCTTCGGATGGCGAGCGCGGCGCTTCGTGTCCTCGTTCCACGGTGAACTCCAGGTGATAGGGCGCGCCCTTCTCACCCAGCATCACTCCGTCGAAGCCCTCGTGGTCCTCGAAGCCTCCCAAGTGCTCGAGGCCAAGCCCCTCTCGATAGAACCGCACCACCTGCTCGAGATTCCGCGTCGGCCGCGCCACTCTCATCTTGTACACGTTCATCTCGAGTCCCTCTCCCTCAGTCGAGCCCCCTCCCCGCCCCACCGCGCATCAGCATCACGCAGGCTGACGCATTCGCGCTCGTCCGCGGCAACGGGATGACGAAAGCTCCATTCATCAACAGTCCGCCGTCCGAGCACCCCGCACACGACCTCAGGAGTCCAACTCCTCTGGCGATCCAGAGGACCTCGACCCTTCGTTCCACAGAGCTCCGTGTTCGAACGAAAGCACCCCTCCACCGGCTGCTCTCTTCTCGTGCAGCGCTCGGTCCTCAGAACAAATGAAGCGACCTCGCGGCCCTCGCACAGTCTCCAGATTACAGACCACGCCGGGTCGCGGCGGTGCCCCTTGCCTCGACGCTGTACCACTGCTTGTGGGCCCTCGATTCCAGTCTGTGCGCCAGGCATTCCGCGTGGGCTCGGTTCCTCATCACGCAGACGTCATGCACGTTGCCTGTGTCGTCCTGCCGGTACACCGCCCAGCCATCACGCAAGCGAGGTGTGGCCTCATCGAACCGCCACACCACTTCTCCTCGCCACCAATCCAGGTGCGCGAGCGCGTGGTCCAGTTCGTCCTCTCGGACCGTGACGTGAAAGGCGCCCGTCCGCTCCACGAAGGAGACGGTCAGCAAGAGGCCGCAATCCGCACGCCATCCCCAGGACACAGTCGGGTCCACCCCGTCATCCTGTGTGCTCGACCAATGCGGAGGTCCCCAGCGACGCTCGAAGTCAGCACGAGACACTCGAGCCACGGCGACATGAGGGACCCTCGGCTCCTGCTCTCCCCAAGTAACGGGACTGCTCGTCGGAAGTGGCTGCATGCATCCAACCTCCCTTCCAAAACCTAACGTCCTCACTCCGCACATACCCTCGAATCATCCGCGTTCGCGCAGCTGAGTGATTCCATCTCCAAGCACCCAGCTCGTCGCATCGGAGCGTCCCCGTCCCCTCCCCTTCCGGCTCGTGAAAGCAGAGCGCCAGCGCACCACACCCTCAATCCAAGGCACGGCATCCCCTCCCCGCTCCCTCACTGATTCCGAGGACGAATCCCTCATACCCACCGAGTAACGGGTCCCCTCCCCTTCCGCGCCGTGAGGTCAGAGACGCGACATCAGGCGCCCCGACACCAGGCGCGACGCCAAAGTCCCCCTCCCGTCCCAAGCCGAGAGTTCAGAGACCCGACAGCAAGTGTCCCGACACCAGGCGCGACGCCAAAGTCCCCTCCCCTTCTGCTCCGTGAGCGCAGAGACGCGGTCTCTTGTTCCCAGACACCGGGTACGGCACACGGGTCCCCTCCCCTTCCACTTCACGAACCTAGGGTTCCGGCATCAAGCACCCCGAGTCCGGGCGCGACGCTGGTGTCTCCCTCCCTTCCACTGCACGAACCCAGAGACCCGGCATCAAGCGCCCGAACATCAGGCATGACGCCAGAGCCCCCTTCCCTTCCACTTCACGAACCCAGAGACCCGGCATCAAGCACCCCGAGTCCGGGCCCGACGCCAGCGCCCCCTCCCCTTCCACTTCACGAACCCAGGGACCCAGCATCAAGCACCCGAACATCGGGCGCGACGGCTGTGTCCCCTCCCCTGCCGCTTCGCTAACCCAGAGACCTGGCAGCACAAGCACCCGAACATCGGACACAACGCCAGAGTCCCCTCCCCTTCCACTTCACGAACCCAGGGACCCAGCATCAAGCACCCGAACATCGGGCGCGACGCCTGTGTCCCCTCCCCTGCCGCTTCGCTAACCCAGAGACCTGGCAGCACAAGCACCCGAACATCGGACACAACGCCAGAGTCCCCTCCCCTTCCACTTCACGAACCCGGAGACCCGGCAGCACAAGCACCCGAACATCGGGCACGACACCAGAGCCCCCGCCCCTTCCACTTCACGAACCCAGAGACCCGGCATCAAGCGCCCGAACATCGGGCGCGACGCCTGGGGCCCCTCCCCTACTGCTTCGCGAACACCACGACCTGCCGCTCCGCTCCGGAGAACGGCAGCCGGTACGCCCGCGCGGACACCACTCGCAGCTGACGCTCCGCCGCTCGTGCTTCCAGCTCCGCGTCCGTCTGCGCCTTGCCCAGCATCGCCACCACGCGCCCGCCCGGCTCCACATACGCGGGCGCCAAGGCCAACCAATCCGGCAGGTCCATGAAGGCTCGCGCAATCAGCAGCTCCGCGCGCGGAATCCCTTCCACCTCCGGCTGCCCTTCCGCTCGAGCGTGCAGCCCGCGCACGCCCTGCAACCCCAGGCTCGCGGACGCCGCCTTGATGAACGCGACCTTCTTCCCCACGGTGTCCACCAACGTCACGCCCAACGCCGGCAACACAATCTTCAACGGCAACCCCGGGAAGCCCGCACCGGCCCCCAAGTCCAACAACGACGCCGCCCCCGTCACCTCCGGCAGCACCGCGAGCGAGTCCAGGAAGTGCTTCTCCAGCACCTCCTCCGGCGCCGTAATCGCCGTGAGGTTCACCTTCGCGTTCCACTTCAACAGCTCCGCCATCAGCCGCTGCAACAGGGGCCCCACGTCCGCCCCCAACGTCACGCCCAGCGCCCGACTCCCCGTTGCCAGCAGATCTACGAATCGCGTGTTATCCACAGCACCTCCACCGCCGGCTGGGCCCTAACCCTCCGGAATCATTCAGGGGATTTCTATCCCCAAAGTTATCCACACGTTTCCCACACCCCCGTTCTGATCAACCCGGGGGGGATTCGCTCCCCGTGGAAGGCCCCGAGGAACGCTTGAGGGCCACCAGCAACAAGGACACCGCGGCCGGCGTCAGCCCGGGAATCCGCCGCGCCTGCCCCACCGTCGAGGGCTTGTGCGCCGCCAGCTTCTCCGCCGCCTCCGTGCTCAACCCCCGCACGTCCCGGAAGGCGAAGCCCTCCGGAATCCTCCACCGGTCCACCGCCTCCGACTCCCGCGCCGCCGCTCGCGCCGCCTGCGCGATGTAGCCCTCGTACTTCACCTCCACCTCCACCTCCTCGGCCACATCCGCTGGCACCACCGGCCAGTCCTCGCGCCCCTCCCCGAGCTGCCCGTACGTCACCTCGGGCCGCTTCAGCCGTGCCACCAACCCCGTGCGCTTGAGCCGAGTCACCTCCTCCGTCACCGCCCTCTGACGCGCCTCCGCTCGCTCGAGCGCCTCGCGCGGCAACAGCCCCACCCGATGCCCATGCCTCGCGAGCCGCAGGTCCGCGTTGCCTTCACGCAGCCGCAGACGGTGCTCGGAGCGACTGGTGAACATGCGGAACGGCTCGTCCACGCCCTTCGTCACCAGGTCATCCACCAGCACCGCGCCATGCGCTTCGTCCCGGCCCAGGAGGAGCAGCGGCTCGCCCTTCACCTGGAGCGCCGCGTTCAGCCCCGCCCACAGCCCCTGGAAGGCCGCCTCCTCGTAACCCGAGGTGCCGTTGAGCTGCCCCGCGAAGTACAGGCCCTCCACGGTCTTCGTCTCCAACGTGGGCTTGAGCTGCGTGGGCGGCGCGTAGTCGTACTCCACCGCGTAGCCGAACCGCACCACCTCCACCTGCTCCAGCCCCGGAATCGTGCGCAGGAAGTCGAGCTGCACCTCCGCGGGAAGGCTCGTCGACAGGCCCGCCGGGTACACCAGCGGGGAGTCCGGTCCCTCGGGCTCCAGGAACACCTGGTGCCGCTCGCGGCTCGCGAAGCGCACCACCTTGTCCTCGAGCGACGGGCAGTACCGAGGCCCTCGGCCGACAATCTCCCCCTGATACAGCGGCGAGCGATGCAGGTTCTCCCGCAGCACCTGGTGCGTGCGCAGCGTGGTCTGCGTCATGCCGCACATCACCGCGGGCTGGCGGGGAAACGGCACGCCGGCCGCCCACTCCTCGCGCGTGCGCCAGGAGAACGGACGCGGCGGAAGGTCCCCGGGCTGCGGCTCCACCACGTCCCAGTCGATGCTCGCCCGCGCCAGTCGCGCCGGAGTCCCCGTCTTGAAGCGGCCCAGCGAGAAGCCCAAGGCGCGCAGCGAATCCGACAGGCCTCTCGCCGCGTCGTCGCCCAGTCGCCCGCCCACTTCCTTCTTCTCGCCCATGTGCATCAGCGCCTGGAGGAAGGTGCCCGTGGTCAGCAGCACCGCCGACGCGGACACCTGCGTCCCGTCGCCGAGCACCACGCCCTTCACCCGTCCGCCCTCGGCCACGAGCGAGGACACCTCGCCCTCGCGCACGGTCAGGTTCGGTTGGGAGAAGAGGACCGACTGCATCAGCACCGCGTACTGCTCGCGGTCGCACAGGATGCGCGTCGCCTGCACGGCGGGGCCCTTGGAGGCGTTGAGCGTCTTGAAGTGCGTGCCGGCGAGGTCCGCCACCCGGCCCATCTGTCCGCCCAGCGAGTCCAGCTCCCGCACCAGGTGGCCCTTGGCGGTGCCGCCCACGGCGGGGTTGCAGCTCATGACGGCGGAGCGCTCGCGCTTGAGGGTGATGCCGAGCGTGGCCAGGCCCAGGCGCGAACAGGCGAGCGCCGCCTCACAGCCCGCATGGCCCAGGCCCACCACGATGACGTCGTACCGGAGTCCCATCGCTCACACGGGTCGCCGGAGGGCTTCGAGGCCTGACGCGGCACCCGCTCCGTCATGGCGCCGAGCACCCTGGCTCCGCGCGCCGCGACCTGTCGGCAGTCCGTATGTCTCCGGTGGGCGCCCTTGGCAAGCAAAGGGAAGGTTTACGGGAGCGCGCGAGGCGGGCAGTGGGAGGGGTTGAGGAGCTGCCTGCCTCGCGCGCACCGGCCACCCTCCGGAAGGTTCAGTCCCGTGCGACGGGCTTCCCCCTCCGGCCTGGATGGCAGTCGAAAAATTGTCGGGTCCGCAGCGCGGCGGACCCCATCCCCCTGGTGACGAATGGGGCGGCCCCCCGCCCCCTCGCATGCTCCCCCTACATGGCGTCGCACACACGGAGGGAGGACCGGACCGTGCGGTGAGGGCGCGACGGAGGACGAGAGCTCGTGTCTCGAAGCGGCCCTGCACCCCCGTGTGCGCGACGGGGATATGAATAGCCGGAGGGTCTGACATGCCGGCTTACGCGGGAGCGGTGCCCTCCCCTCCCCCGCGTCGCGGCGGTGGGTGGGGGGTGCCCCAGCTCCCAGGGCCCACAGGGGCGGGCTGACGGAGCACTGGCCAGGACCGGGCCACCCCGCTATCCAGCGCACTCGATGACGAGGTCTCGGAGAACCAGCCAGGAGTCGCCCCGCGGTGCGCGCGAGCGGTGCCGCTCGAGAGGGCTGGAGTCCCGCCCGCGTGGCCAGACAGGCGGCCGGGTGTGCCTCGGGCCTTGGATTTGGAACTGAATGAACACGCTCACGAAGAAGCCGCCCGCGTCGGGCACGTTGTCGCTGGAGCTGCTGCTGGGGGCGCTCACCGCGTTCGCGCCGTTGTCCATCGACATGTACCTGCCCGCGTTGCCTCGCATCGCGGAGGACCTGCGGGCGTCGCAGTCCGTGGTGCAGCTCACGCTCGCGTCGTGCTTCGCGGGGCTGGCGTTGGGTCAGCTCTGCACCGGTCCGTTGATTGACCGGTATGGCCGCACGCGCCCGCTGTATGCGGGATTGTTCGTGTATGTGTTGGGTTCGCTGGGCTGTGCCCTGGCGCCCACGGCGCAGGCGTTGGTGGCCATGCGCTTCCTCCAGGCCTTGGGCGGCGCGGTGGCGCTGGTGACTCCGCGCGCGGTGGTGCGGGACCTGTGGTCCGGCGCCGAGGCGGCGAAGACGATGTCCCGCTTGATGCTCGTGGTCGGCGTGGCGCCCGTGCTGGCGCCGATGCTGGGCGGCTTCGTGCTCCAGCACACGAGCTGGCGCGCCATCTTCGTGCTGCTGTCTGTCATTGGCGCGGTGGCCTTGGTCTTCACGCGGAAGGTGCTGCCCGAGACGGCGCCCGCGCACTCGAAGGCGAAGAGCCTCTGGGCGCGCATGGGGGAACTGCTGCGCGACGCGGACTTCGTGGGGCCCGCGCTGGCGTGTGGCTTCGCGTATGCGGGGATGTTCGCGTACATCGCCGGCTCGCCGTTCGTCTTCATCACGCTGCACGGTGTGACGGAGCAAGGCTTTGGCTGGTTCTTCGGCGCCAACGCGGTGGGGCTGGTGGTGATGGCGCAGCTCAATCGCAGACTGTTGGGCTTCATCCCGCTGCACCGGATGCTGCGTCTGGCATTGACGCTCTACGCGGTGGGCGCCGCGGTGGTGCTGGCGGTGGCCTGGAGCGGCGCGGGAGGGCTGTGGGGACTGGCCGCCGCGCTGTTCCTCTTCGTGCCGACGCTGGGGCTCGTGGGGCCCAACGCCGCGGCCATCGCGCTGGAGCGGCACGCCGCGCATGCGGGGCTCGCGTCCGCGGTGCTGGGGGCTCTGCAGTTCGCCGCGGCGGCCTCCGCGTCCTGGGCGGTGAGCGCACTCAACGACGGCAGCGCGAGGCCCATGGGAATCGTCGTCGCGGCGGCGGCCGTGCTGGCGTGGCTCGCCGGGTTCGTGGGGCACCGGGCGCGCGCTCGGGCGGCGAGCACGGAGCAGCCGCCGCGGACATGAAAAAGCCCCGAGGCGCCGCATGGCACCCCGGGGCTCGAGCACTGGCCCACTCAGGGGCTCAGCACCTCACTGCGCGGGCGGAGCCTTCACGGAGGCCTTGGCCTTCTTGTCCGCGCCCGCGAAGTCGCCGGCCTTCACCCGGGTGACCTTCGCCCAGTCCACGTGCCGCGCCATGGCCTGGCGCACGTCCTCCGGCTTGAGCTTCGCGAGCTTCTGCTCCAGCGCCCCGTCGAAGGTGAGGGTGCGCCCCAGGAACAGGTAGTTGGACAGCCTGCGCGCCAGTCCGCCGTCCTGCGCACGCGCCGCCTGGCGGTACTCCAGCAGACCCGAGCGGGCCTTCTCCAGCTCCTCGGCCGAGTAGCCCTTCTCGAGCGCGCTCGTCACTTCCTCGCGCATCGCCAGCTCCAGCTTCGCCGCGTTCTCCGGCGCGTAGATGGCGAACGTGGTGAACATGCCCACCGCGTCCAGGTCTCCCGGGTCGATGTTGCTGGAGACGCCGTAGGACAGGCCGTCCTTCTGGCGGATGCGCGTGGCCAGCCGCGAGTTGAGGAAGCCGCCGCCCAGCACGAAGTTGCCCAGCATCAGCGCCGGCCAGTCCGCGTCGTCCTCGCGCAGCTGCAGCGACTGTCCCGCGAAGTAGAACGCGTTCGCCTTGTCCGGCGTCTCCACCGAGACGGCCTTGGCGCCCACGTTGGCGAACACCTCCGGCACGCGCTGGTACGCCGCGGGGCTCTTCCAGTCGTTGAACAGCTTGCCGGACAGCGCGACGATGTCCTTCGGCTCGAAGTCACCCACCACGGCCAGCTCCGCGTGCGAGCCGCCGTAGAAGGCCTTGTGGAAGGCGCGGGCCTGCTCCAGCGTGGTGTCCTTCGCTCCGGCGATGCGCTCGTCGAGCGTGGGCACGTAGTACGGGTGGCCCTTCGCGTAGTGGCCCGACAGCGTGCGCCACAGCGCGATGCTGCCCTGCGTCTGCGGCTCGCTGCGCTGCGACTCCAGGTCCGTCAGCCGCTCCTGCTTGAGGATGGAGAACTCCTTCTCGTCGAAGGCCGGCTCACGCAGCACCTCCGCCACCAGCTCCAGCGCCTTGGGCAGGCTGGCGCGCGGGCACTCGATGTACGCCGAGCCTCCCGTGAGCGAGCCGTCCACCATCACCCGCGCCTTGAGCTTGTCGAGCTCGTCCTGGAGCTGCTGCCGCGTGTGCTTCTTCGAGCCCCGCATCAGCATGCGGCCCGCATACGCCGCCGCTTCGGACTTCCCGTTCAGCGCGGCCTCGGTGCCCCAGTGGAAGGAGAGCGACGCGCTCACCATCTCTCCGCGCGTCTTCTTCGACAGGAGCGCGTACTTCATGCCGCCCGCGAGCTCCCCGCGCTGCACGCGCGCCTCCACGTTGGCGGGGGAGGGGTCGAACGCCTCGCCCTGCGCCACCGCGGCGCGGCCCTTGTAGCCGTCCATCATCTTCGCCATGTCCACGGCCGGCGGCATCTCCGAGCGCTCCGGCTTCGCGGTGGGGATGAACGTGCCCAGCGTGCGGTTGGAGGACTTGAGATAGGTCTCCGCCACGCGCATGACGTCGGTGGGCTTCACCGCCTCGATGCGGTCGCGGTGCAGGAACATCAGGCGCCAGTCACCCGTGGCGGCCCACTCCGACAGGCCGATGGCGGCGCGCTCCGAGTTGTTCAGCGTCAGCTCCATCATCTTCAGGAGGGTCGTCTTCGCGCGCGTGACGTCCTCCTCGGTGAAGGGCGTGCGAGCGGCCTCCTCCACCGTCTTCACCAGCGCCTCGCGAGCGGACGCCACCGACTGGCCCTCGCGCAGGTCCACGTCGAAGCCGATGATGCCGGGGTCGCGGAACTGGAAGTTGTAGGCGCGCGCCTTGGCCGCCTTCTTCGTCTCCACCAGCGCCTTGTAGAGCCGGCCGGAGGGGTTGTCGCCCAGCACCTGCGTCAGCACGTCGATGGCGGCGAAGTCCGGGTGGCCGCCCTCGGGCACGTGGTACACGCTGGAGATCATGGGGATGTCGCCCACGCGGCGCAGCGTCACCTCGCGCTCACCGTCCTGGGTGGGCTCCTGGGTGTACGTGGCGGGCAGGGGCTCGGCGGGCTTCTTCAGCTTGCCGAAGGTGCTCTGGATGAGCCCCAGGGCCTTCGCCTCGTCGAAGCGGCCGGCCACCACCAGCATCGCGTTATCCGGACGGTAGTACTTCCGGTAGAACGCCTGGAGCCGGTCGATGGGGACGTTCTCCAGGTCGGAGCGCGCGCCGATGGTCGACTTGCCGTAGCTGTGCCAGATGTACGCGGCGCTGAGGACGCGCTCCTGGAGGATGCTGCCCGGGTCGTTCTCACCGGCCTCGAACTCGTTGCGGACGACCGTCATCTCGCTGTCGAGGTCCTTCTTCGCGATGAAGCTGTTGACCATGCGGTCGGCTTCGAAGGAGAGGGCCCAGCGCAGGTTCTCGTCGGAGGCGGGCAGGGTCTCGAAGTAGTTGGTGCGGTCCAGCCAGGTGGTGCCGTTGGGGCGGGCGCCGCGCTCGGTGAGCGCCTGGGGCACGTTCTTCGTGGTGGGGGTGCCCTTGAAGAGCAGGTGCTCCAGCAGGTGGGCCATGCCCGTCTCGCCGTAGCCCTCGTGCTTGCTGCCCACGAAGTACGTCACGTTGACGGTGACGTTGGGCTTGCTGGGGTCCGGGAAGAGGAGCACGCGCAGGCCATTGGGCAGGCGGTACTCGGTGATGCCCTCCACGCTCGCCACGGGAGCAAGCGCCGAGCCGCGGGCCTTCGCCTTCGCGGGGAGGGCGGCCGGGGAGGGGGCAGGGGCCTGGGCCCATACCGGTGGGGCGGCCACCAACATCAGGGGAGCCAACAGGGAAAGCCGGGTACGGCGCTTCATGCGGTCCTCGCGGGGAACAGGATTTGAATGGCGCTTCTAACCCGCCAGGGTGCGTCCGCCATCCCGGAACCCTGTAATTCCTTCAAGCAAGCGTCCGAGATGCGGCAGGGCAGGGGGAGGGCGACTCCGTGGGGTGAACCGTCCGGGTCGTCTGGGCTTTCACGACTACCTCCCAGGTTGTTGAGTGGATTTCATCCATGTCAGGTCGGATTGGTAGGGTGTCTCTACCTGGGAGCAAGGCATAGGGCCGCTCGAAGGAGGCTGGATGGCGAGGCATGACGGTGGGGACTTTGACGCGCGGTATCAAAGGGAGATGGAGGAGCTGGACCGGCGGCTGAGGGAGGGGCAGGAGGAGACGCGAGCCACCCTCCAGGTGCTCTCACAGCAGATGGAGAGGACGCGGGGGGACCTGGATGCGCTCGAGCGGAGTCATCGTGAAGTCAGACCTGCCCTCCAGAACAGCCGAGAGACATTCCGAGAGCTCCGGAGTGCGTATCAGGATTACGCGGTCGAGCTGCGTGCGCTGAAGGAAGACTCCGGCGCGCTCAAGCAAGAGGTCGCCGAGGTGAGGCAGGACGTCGGCGCACTCAAGCAAGGCTACGTGGCGCTGAAGAAGAACGTCGGCGCGCTCAAGGAGGAGGTCGACTCATTCAAGCAAGAGGTCGGAGCCCTCAAGCAGCAGGTGTACGTCGTCGAGAAGCAGGTCGACGTGGTGAGGAAGGACGTCGACGTCCTTCAACGAGACGTCGCCACGCTCCAGCAAGACGTCGCTACACTCCAACAGGACGTCGGCACGCTCCAACAGGACGTCGGCACGCTCCAACAGGACGTCGGCACGCTCCAACAGGACGTCGGCACGCTCCAGCAACGGGTGCACGTCGTCGAAGCGAGGACGGAGGTGCTCGAGGAGAGGGTGGATGCCGTCAGACATGACGTCGACGCCGTCACCCAGCGGACCGAGCTGCTCGAGGTGAAGGTCCAGTCCGTCGAGGTGCGGGTGGGGACCATGGACAACCGCATCCACTCCTTGGAGGAGCACAGCCGGGTCACCGACTCGAAGTTCGAGGCCGCGGATCATCGGTTCCAGTGCCTCGAGGAGAAGTTGAACGCGGTCTTCCAAGCGACGGCTGTACTGCGCGCAGGCTTCGAGGAGTCCGTCGACACGCTGGCCCGACTCTCCCAGCAGATGGGGGTGGACTCATCGAGGCTCCGCAAGGGGTTGTTCCACGTCAACGACAAGGTCGCCCGGCTCACCGTCGACTGGGGCTCCACCCGGATACGGCTGGAGGACCATGAGCGAATCCTGAAGAAGCTCCTCAAGAACTGAGCACGTGAGCCTCCCTGGAGCGCCGCGGTGAAGGTCAGCGCGGCGCTCCAGCCAGCGTCGGTGTAGCTTCGGACCACGAAGGGACACGTATGCGGCTGGTGCTCATCTCCGATACCCACCGACGACACGAGGAGCTGGAGGTCCCCGCCTGCGACGTGCTCATCCATGCGGGCGACTTCTCCAAGCGAGGGAAGCAGCCGGAGCTGGAGTCCTTCCTTTCCTGGTTCGCCACCCAGCCCGCCCGCGAGAAGGTGTTCGTCGCGGGCAACCATGACTTCATCTGCGAGCGGGAGCCAGCGCTGACGCGGGAGCTCGCGCGCCAGGCGGGGGTGCACTACCTCGACGACGAGGCGCTCGTGGTCTCCGGGCTGCGCCTGTGGGGCTCGCCGGTGACGCCTCGCTTCGGCGGCATGGCGTTCAACTACGACCGGGGCGCGCCCATCCTGGCCCGCTGGAACCTCATCCCGGAGGGGCTGGACGTCCTCATCACCCACGGCCCTCCGAAGGGGGTGGGGGACCGCACCTTCCTGGGCGCGCACGTGGGCTGCGCGGACCTGCTCGCCCGGGTGCGGCACGTCCGGCCGCGCCTCCATGTCTTCGGCCACATCCACGAGTCCTTTGGTGAGCACTCGGTGCCCGACGTGCCCACCCGGTTCCTCAACGTGGCCAACTGCCACCTGCTCCCGCTCGGGCTGCGTCCCCCCGTGACGGTGGAGCTGGAGCCCCAGGCCGCGATGGACAGGACGTCGACGCTCTGACCGGGACGTCCCCCGCCGTCCGGTGAGGGGACGCAGCGGCCCGTCACCAGAGGGAATGTTGCTCGGAAGGCGAGGGGGCCTTCCGGGGCGTGCAAGCATCGGCACCTGGGCCCGTTAAGTAGTAAGGACCGCGGGGCGGATGCATGTCCGGTCCATCAGAGGACTCAGGAGCTTCATCGGATGAAACGATTTCTAGTCGGCGCGCTCGCCTTCATCGGCGCGATGTCCGTTCTCTTCGTGATGGGCTTGATTGCCCTCATCGTGCTGGCCTCCATGAGCCGCCCGAGCGTGCCCTCCCAGCTCGTGCTGGAGATGGACCTGGACCGGCCCCTGCCCGAGCACGTCGCGGAGGCGTCCCTGTCGAGCGCCTTTGGCGAGGAGCCGCTCACCGTGCGCGACGTGGTGGACGCGCTGGAGAAGGCCGGGGATGACTCCCGGGTGAAGTCGCTGCTCGTGCGCGTGGGCACCAGCCCCGGCAGTCCGGCGACGACGCAGGAGGTCCGCGACGCGGTGAAGGCCTTCCGCGCGAAGGGCAAGAAGGCCGTGGCGTTCACCGACTCGTTCGGCGAGGAGGGCAACGGCACCAGCACGTACTACTTCGCGTCGGTCTTCGACGAAATCTACATGCAGCCGTCCGGCAGCTTGAACATCCTGGGCATCGCCTTCGAGACGCCGTTTGCTCGAGACGCGCTGGAGAAGCTGGGCGTCAAGCCGCAGTTCGACAAGCGCTACGAGTTCAAGAACGCCGTCAATTCCTACACGGAGCAGGGCTACACGGGGCCGCACCTGGAGGCCACCAAGCAGTTCACCGGCAGCCTCTTCGGGCAGATGGTGCGCGGCATCGCCGAGGAGCGCGAGCTGACGGAGGACGCGGTGCGCGCGCTCATCGACCGGGCGCCGCTGCTCGCGACGGAGGCGGTGGAGAACAAGCTGCTGGACGGCCTGCGCTACCGCGACGAGGTCTATGCCGAGCAGAAGAAGGCGGCCGGCGACAACGCGGAGCTCCTGTACATGAAGAAGTACCTGGAGCGCGCGGGCCGTCCCCACACCTCGGGAGACACCATCGCGCTGGTGTACGCGGTGGGCACGGTGAATCGCGGCAAGAGCGACGCGAGCCCCTTCGGTGAGCAGTCCCTGGGCAGCGACAGCGTGTCGGCGGCGCTGCGCAAGGCGGTGGAGGACTCGCGGGTGAAGGCCATCCTCTTCCGCGTGGACAGTCCGGGCGGCAGCTACGTGGCCAGCGACACCGTGCGCCGCGAGGTGCAGCGCGCGCGCGAGGCGGGCAAGCCCGTCATCGCCACCATGGGCACGTACGCCGCGAGCGGCGGCTACTTCGTCGCCATGGACGCGGACAAGATTGTCGCGCACCCCGGCACGCTGACGGGCAGCATCGGCGTGTACAACGGCAAGTTCGTCACGAACGGCTTCTGGGAGAAGCTGGGCGTCAACTTCGAGACGGTGTCCTTCGGCCGCAACGCAATGCTGACCAGCACGGACGCGGCCTATACGCCGGAGGAGCAGGCCCGCGTGGACGCGGAATTGGACCGCATCTACACGGACTTCACCACGCGCGCGGCGGCCAGCCGGAAGATGCCGCTGGACAAGCTCCAGGGCCTGGCCAAGGGCCGCGTGTGGACGGGCGAGGACGCGCTGACGAACGGCCTGGTGGACGCGCTGGGCGGCTATCCCAAGGCGCTGGCGCTGGCCAAGGAGGCCGCGAAGATTCCCGCGGACGCCGCCGTGCGGGTCGAGGAGTACCCGCGTCGGAAGAGCCCCGCGGAGGTGCTGTCGTCGTTCCTGGGTGAGACGGGCGACAACAGCGATGACACCTCCGCCACCGCGCTCGCCATGCCGTGGGCTCCGGTCGTCGAGGCAGTCCGCGTGGTGAACGAGCTGGGTGTGCGCATGGGTGTCTTCGAGCCCCAGCGAGGCACGCTCTACGCGCCCGTGCCCGAAGCACGCTGGTAACCGGTCGTCCGGTTTCCGCGCCCGTGCGTGCCATCCGGACGCACGGGCGTGATGTCCAGACGCCGGGGTTCCAGAACTTCGAACCCTCACGCCCGTTTCAAAATCACCTCGGTGGGTTGCCGTGCTCCTCGAGACGCCTCGCGTCTTGAAGCGGAGACGCGGGGATGTGCCACGGAGGGAGGAGCGCCATCGGGCCCCTGCCTTGCAGGTGTCGTGGCGACGGAAGCATCTGTCGTCGGCGAGGTAGCCGCGAAGTGGGTGCAGGCGTAGAGCTGGTTCAATTTTCCTGGACGAATGCGTTCCCAGGGGCAGGTGGCCGCCGTGGGGGGCCTGAGGAGCCGAGGATGAAGAAGCGACTGGGGGACATCCTGTTGGCGCGTGGGGTGGTGGATGCGCTGCAGCTCCACTCCGCGCTGGCGTATCAGCGGAAGTGGGGTGTGCCGCTGGGGCAGGTGGTGGTGGACCAGCGCTTCTGCACGGCGGCGCAGGTGCTGGAGGCGTTGGCGGAGCAGGTGGGGATGCAGACGGTAGACCTGGATGCGCAACCTCCGGAGTCCGCGCTGGCCCGACTGATTCCCGAGCGGGTGGCGGAAGCGCACCGCGTGGTGCCGCTGAGGCTGGAGGGGCAGGCGCCTCGCGACACGCTGGTGGTGGCCATGGCCGCGCCCGCGAGCCTCGCGTCGCTGGACGCGGTGAAGAGTGTCACGGGCAGGGTGCGCGTGGTGGCGAAGCTGGCCACGGACACGTCCATCCGCCGCGCCATCGGCCGCATGTACCGGGGCGAGACGAGCACCGCGCAGCGCCGCCCTGGGATGGAGGGCTTCTCGCTGCCGGAGACGGATGAGCAGATGCCGCTGGTGCTCAGTGGCAGCATGGCGGAGCTGACGACCATGGAGGCTCCGGTCGAGGACTCGGTGGACTTGCCCTTGTTGTCCTCGCTGGAAGAGGCGACGGCGCGTCCTCCGCCTGTCATTCCGGCGTCCCGTGCGCCTTCGCACACGAAGCTGCCCACGCTGACGGCGGCGCGTCCGGAGCCCATGGCGCAGGTGCTGGTCTACGGCTGGGGCGCGGAGGCCGCGGCGGGGCTGGTGAAGGTGCTGACGGGGAAGGGGTTCAGCTCGCGGGTGGCGAACACCGAGGAGCTCCTCGCGTCGCATGAGACGCAGGTGGTGGTGACGCCGCTGCCGTCGATGGAGTCCCTGGGACGGAAGGTGCTGGCCCAGGTGGTGGTGGCGGGGAAGACGCCCGAGGTGGACCTGCCTCGCGCTCAAGCAGTGGGGGCCCGGGGCTTCCTGGCGGCCCCGGTGGACCCCGACCTGTTGTTGCGCGCGGTGCGTCGGCTCGCGCCGACGGAGGCCAACGCCACGTTTCTCAGACGCGCCAGCTGAGCGGCGCGGACTTCCGCTGAATCAAGGCGCCGTGGCGAAAAGGGAGTGGTCGCCGACGACGGAGGACTCGGGGAGCCACAGCGACTCGAGCTCCACGGGCGCGGAGGAGAAGGGCTCGGCGCGCACCAAGGCGTCGGACTCGTAGCAGCCGGTGAGGAGCCAGCCGCGCTTGACACGCTGGTACGTCTCCAGCGTGCGGGCGACGGGGTCCACCAGCCAGACGTGGGAGACACCCTGGCGCGCGTAGAGGGGGAGCTTGCGGGTGCGGTCCAGCGCCGCGGTGGTGGGCGCAATCACCTCGCAGACCCAGTCGGGGGCCAGGGTGAGGAAGGGGACGTCCGGGTCGATGGGGGACGCCACGCGCTCGCGGCGCCAGCCGGCGACATCCGGGACGAGCACGTCGTGACCCAGGCGCAGCTCGGGGGCGCGCAGGAAGCACCAGCGGCCACTGCCGCCTCGGCGCTTGTCGAGCTGTTCGCCCAGCTCCACGCCCAGCATGAAGGCGGCGCGCGTCTGCGCGGGAGTCAGCCTGGGAGAGGCCACGAGCTCTTCGTCCAGAATCTCTCCCACCCATCCCGCGGGCAGGGCCGAGAGCATGGAGTGGTTCGCCAGGTGGATGATGCCTTCCGTCACAGCGCCTCCGAAAGTGCTGCGGTTGAGGGCGGCATTCTAGGAAGGGGTCTGACATGTCCCGCGCTCGGCGGGACGCGTCACTTGCCGATGCAGAATCGCTGGAAGATTGCGTCGATGAGCGCCTCGGAAGCGGACGTTCCGGACAGCTCGCCGAGGGCTTCCAGGGCGATGGCGACTTCGCCGGACACGACCTCCAAGGTTGAGAGGTGTGAAGCGGACTCCGCGCGGGACAGTGCCTCGGAGGCGCGACGCAAGGCATCGGCGTGACGCTCGGACACGAGGGCCACCGCCGAGGGCGTGCCGGCGCCCCACAAACGTGAGAGGAGCACGTCGCGCAGTGCGTCCACACCCTCGCCCGTGAGCCCGCTGACGCGCGGACGCGGTGGGGGAGGGGGCGTGGGGGATGCACCTGGCACAGCGCTCTTCCGCGAGGACGGGGTGCTCACATCGGCGCGCGTGTGCTCCGCACCGTGAGCCGAAGCTCCGGGACGGAGTGAGTGCCCCGATGAGTCAGTCGTGACCGTGTGCATCGGTGTGACGCCGGTCACTTCGTGCGAGTGCTCCGCACGCTGTTGGTCCGGAGTTGCGGGAGCGTGAGGATGCGCAGCGGCGACATCGTGCTCGCCGTCGACCATCGGTACCAACGGGGTGCCATCCGCACCGTGCTTGTGCTCCGTCGTCTGGGCCGAAGTCGCGGGAACGAGAGGATGCGCAGCAGCCACATCGCACTTGCCGTCGACCATCAGCACAGGCGTGGAGCCCGCCTCATCGCGCCAGCGCTCCGCGTCCTCCACCGAGGTCGCAGGCGGCAACACGAGCACCGCCAGGTCCACCCCCGAGAGCAACTCCCGCGTCCGCGCAATGCCCAGCGCTTCCACACGGCCCGGCGTCTCGCGCAGGCCCGCGGTGTCGAACAACGTCACCCCGAGCCCGTTCCACTCAACCCGCGCCTCCAACGCATCGCGCGTCGTGCCGGGCTCATCGTCCACCAGCGCGCGCTGTTCACCCACCAACCGGTTGAACAGCGTCGACTTGCCCGCGTTGACGGGGCCGAACATCGCCACGCGCGCGCCCCGGCGCACCAGCCGCCCCTGTCCCGCCTCTGCAATCAACGCCTCCGCCTGCGCGCGCAGCGCCTGGACTCGCGACGCCGCATCCTCGTCGGCGCCCTCGGCCTCGTCGGGGAAGTTGAGCACGCCCTCCAGGTCCGCATGCAGGTCGCGCAACGGCTCCTCCAGCGCACGCACGCGTCCGGTGAGCGCCCCGGACAACCCCGCCGCCGCAGCTCGCACCGCGGACTCCGAGTCCGCCGCCACCAGGTCCGCGACCGCCTCCGCGCGCGTCAGGTCGATGCGGCCATTCAAGAAGGCGCGACGCGTGAACTCACCCGGCGTCGCCAGACGCGCGAGCCCCTCCTCAAGCGTCCGCTCCAACAACAACCGCAGCAGGCGCGGCCCCCCATGCGCCTGCAACTCCACCACGTCCTCACCCGTGAACGACGCGGGCCCTCGGAAGTAGAGGAAGAGCCCCTCGTCCAGCACACGGCCATGCGCGTCCACGAAGCTCGCGAGATACGCATGGCGAGGAGTGGGGGAGGGCGGCACACCCGGGGCCAGCCGACGGCCGACCTCGAGGGCGGCGGGGCCCGACAACCGGATGATGCCCACGGCCCCCGCGGTGGGCGCGGTGGCCAGGGCGACAATCGTGGGGGAAGCGGACGTCATGTCGACTCAAGTCGCGGCGACGGGCACCGCGCGGCCCTCGAGACGAATCCCTACCGAGGGCCCATGGGAGGCGTGGAGCCTCGGGCGGCCTTCTCCACGGCCTCCCGATTCTCCTCGATGTACTTCTCGACCGCGGCGTCCTCGATGTCCAGGTCCCGCAGCACACCCGGGTAGACGAAGCGGAAGGCGGGAGACTCCTCGTCTCCGCGCAGACGGAAGCTCATCTTCAGCACCGCCGCGCCGTACAGCTTGTCCTTGAGACCCTTCGCCTTGCCCATGCACCGCCCTCACTCGTCGAAGTCGTCCTCGTCATCATCCGGCAACAGGCTCCGCTTGGGCAGCGGCGCCGGCTTCTCCGGAGTGAACACCACGCGGCGGTTGCGGCCCTCACCCTCGGCCGACACCTTCAACCCCGTCACTCCTTCTACCGCCTTCATCACCCGCGCGCGGTCTTCCTGCTTCATCGCGGCGAGCGCGTAGAAGCGCCCCAGGCTGGCGGACTTCTCGGCGAGCTGACGGACCGCCTCTCGCAGCGCGGCATCCTCTTCCACCGGCATCGAGCGCTCATCCGACTCCCCGGCCCGACCCGGAGCCGCCGCCGCGCGAGCCGCCGGCGCCTGCTGCTGCGCCGCCGCCCCTCGCTGGGCCTGCTGCCGGGCGGGAGCCTGCGGCGGCGCGGGAGCCCGAGGCGCCGCCACGGGAGCTGGCGCCGCGGGAGCCGCGGCCTGCGCGACGGGAGCCTGCGGCTGCGGCTCACGACGCTGACGGGGCTCCGGGTGCGCCCCCGCGCCCAGCACCACCCAGCGCCGCTCGACGCCGGGACGGTGCAGCATCTTGTTGAGCAGGAACTGGAGCGAATCCAGCACCTGGCTGCGGCGGCCCTGCTCCACACCGGGCGGAGGGCCCGCGTCGAAGTGCAGCGCGACGGACAGGCTTCCATCCGCCGCGTCCTGCATGTCCAGGCGCGCGGGGAAGCCCATCAGCCCGAGGATGTCGCCCAGGAGCTTCTCCACGCGAGGCCGGAGGTCGGCCCCCGCGCCCCCCGGGGCCGGAGTGCCGGCCACCGGAGCCTGCTGCGGAACCTGCTGCTCGCTCACTTGCGTTTTCCTCCCGCCGTCGCCGCCACCGGCGTTCCCCCACCCGTCGGCTTGTTGCGGTCCAGCCACTTCCTCAACCCGTACTGCTGCGCGATGGAGAGGATGTTGTTGGTGAAGATGTAGAGCGACAGACCGGCCGGGTACTGGAGCAGCGTCAGCGTGAAGATGCCGGGCACGAACCAGGTCATGATCTTCGCCTGGGTCGCATCCATCATCTGCGGCTGCATCTTCTGGGTGATGATCATCGACACGCCCAGCGCCAGGGGCAGCAGGTACGTGGGGTCCTTGTAGGTCAGGTCCCTCCAGATGGGGCCGAAGAAGGGCTCGCCGTACAGGTCGAAGCTGTTGCGCAGGGCCGTGAAGAGCGCAATCCACACCGGCATCTGGATGAGCAGCGGCAGACAGCCGCCCAGGGGGTTCACCTTCGCCTCCTGGTACAGCTTCATGATTTCAAGGTTCTGCTGCTCGCGGTTGTCCGCGTACTTCTTGCGGATCTCCTCCATGCGCGGCTGGAGCTTCTTCACCTCTTCCATGCTGACCATGGAGCGGTAGGTGAGCGGCAGCAGCACCATCTTCACCACCACCGTGAGCAGGATGATGGCCACGCCCCAGTTGCCCGTGAGGCCGTGGAAGAACTTCATGATGGTCAGCAGCAGCTTGCAGATGACGGCCCAGATGCCGAAGTCCACGGTGTCCGTGAGCGCCGGGCGGAACGTGTTCTGCGCGTTGAGGTTCGCGGCCTGGACCAGCTCGGTGCCGGGCACGCTCGCCATCAGGTCGGGGTCCTTGGGGCCCAGGTAGCCGCCCAGCCGCAGCGTCACCGTCTCACCCGCGGCCACGCTCAGCGGGAAGGCCGCCGTCGCCTGCCGCGCGGTGGGCGTGGCGGTGAGGATGCAGTGGCCCGCGCGCGGGCCGTCCAGCGGGTAGAGCGCCGACACGAAGTACTGCTGGTTGATGCCGAAGAAGGCGATGTTGCCCTTCGTGTCCTCGGGCTTGTCGTCACCCGGGTTCATGTTGTGGAGCTTGTCGTCCACCTGGCACGAGGAGCGGCTCAGGTTGCCCACGCCGCCGAAGAAGGACGGCGCGTGCTCGAAGTTCGGGTCGATGGCGCGCGAGTAGTGCACCTGCAGCTCGCCGTTCTGCGGCTGGCCGGAGATGTTCTTCACCTGGATGGTGTAGAGCATCTCGAAGCCCTCCTGCGGCCACTGGAACACCTTCACCACCTCCCACGGACCCTGGCGGCCCGTGAAGGTGACGGAGTCCAGCCCGGCGCCGCCCGTCTTCTCCTCCACCGCGTAGGAGACGTTGGCCGGCAGGGGGCTCGAGCCCTCGATGGTGACGGACAGCGGCAGCGGCTGGTTGGGCACCGGCTGCGCCAGGTTCATCTGCGGCGCGGGCGGGACCTCCTTGCCCAGCAGCAGTTGGAAGCCCTGGGACACCGACAGCGAGCCCTGCTCGCGCATCTTCACGCCCTGGAGCACCGCCGACGTCAGGCCCGCGCCCTGCGAGGAGAACTGGTAGACGGACTCCTTGCGGGTCAGGTCCACCTTGCGGGCGGGCGGGGGAGGGGTGGCCTCCGTGGGGCTGCCCGGGGTGGGCGGCGAGGCCTCACCCGACGGCGGGAGAGCGGCCTGGGCCTGCGTGCCAGCGTCCTGGGGGCCCGCCGCCGCCACTCCTCCGTCCTCGGCGCCAGGCGTGGCGGGCGGGGGCGGGAAGAGGAACATCCAACCGGCGGTGATGGCGAAGGAGAGCAGCAGGGCGACCAGGAGCCGCTTCTGGGAGTCGTTCGACTGGGGCGAGAGCGGATCGTTCATAGAGTTCCCTCCCCACGGGGGAGGGTGCGGCAAGGGGTGAAAGCCCCGTCACGGCACCGGGTCGATGCCACCGGGGTGGAAGGGCTGGCAGCGCAACAAGCGCCACACGGTGAGCCAGGAACCCTTGAGCCCTCCGTGCTTTTCCAGCGCCTCCATGGCGTAGGTGGAGCACGAGGGATAGAAGCGGCACACCTTCGGCAAAAGCGGCCCGAGGAACTTCCGGTAGAAGCGGATGGGCAGCGAGATGACGAAGGCGAGCGGGCTCATCTGGGAGGCTCCTTCGGCTTCGACTCGGCGGCCGGCGGGAGCCGCTGCAGCTTACGGGTGACACCGTCGAAGGCGCGGGACAGGTCCACGAAGGAGGCTTCCTTCGCGGATGAGCGCGCCACCAACACCACGTCCAGGCCCGAAGGCCATTGCATGCGGCGCTTGCGGAACAACTCGCGCAGCACGCGCCTGAGGCGCGCGCGCACTACCGCGTTTCCCACCTTGCTCGACACGGTGAGGCCAACACGGGAGTACGTCCGGCCATTGCGTTTGTAGAGAGCGAGGAGACAGTCGGAAGGAAGCTTCTGCCCACCGTCCTGCACCTCGAGGAACTCACGCCTGCTGAGCAGGCGAAGGGCCTTGGGGAAGCGCTGGTCTGCCGGGCCAGTCTGGCCCGGCGTCGCACCCTCGGCCCTCACAAGCAGACTCGCTTACTTCTTGGCAGCCGACACGACCAGCCGCTTGCGGCCCTTCGCGCGGCGGCGCTTGAGGACATCACGGCCGGACTTGGTTCCGTTGCGCTTGCGGAACCCGTGGGTGCGGTTGCGGCGCAGCTTCGACGGCTGGTACGTGCGCTTGGACACGGCTCGAACTCCTTGATGAGGGGTGGCGCCTCCTACGGCTTCGGCGCGACCTGAACTAGGGAAAGGGCCGGGTCCGTAACCCCATTTCCGGGGTAAGTCAACGGAGGATCACCTCCGTCCGCCCCATTTCACCCCTCCGCGGCCCTCTTTCGCCTCGCGGAGGTTTTGCATTCCGCACCGTCAGTCAACCCCGGGCAGGCGGCCCCCATCCATGGGGGGGAGGAGATCGGATCTCCACAACCGTCGCGGATCGGCATGCCCGTTGCCGATCATCCACCCCCTGAAAAGATCCTTCTGCGGCGCGGCTTTGGGTCG